>NZ_JAKNRV010000212.1:0-9066 GCF_023072625.1 Pseudomonas emilianonis | reverse complement strand
GGCGAAGGCAGCGGCATCGGCCAACTGGCGCGCTGGGTCAACCAGCAAAACGCCGAAGAAGCGCGGCGGTTGCTGGCCGCCGGCAGCCACCGCGATTTGTTCTGCGTCAGCCTCAAGGGCGAACACGACCACGCACTGGAACGCCTGGTGCTGGATGGGCCGGGCGACGGCGCCGAAGGGTATCGCGCTTACCTGAACCTGCTGCACGCTGCGCGTCCACCGGCCGACACCCCGCGTGACGACCCCGCCTGGACCCACTGGGCACAACAACTGCTGCAAGCCTTTGACGCCTTCCAACTGCTCTGCGCCGTGCGCAAGGGCCCTTGGGGCGTGGAAGGGCTGAACCTGCGCATCACCGCAGCCTTGCGTAAAGCGCGGCTGATCGACAGCGATGAGCAATGGTACGAAGGCCGCCCGGTGCTGATGACTCGCAACGATTACGGCCTGGGCCTGATGAACGGCGATATCGGCATCGCCCTGAAGCTGCCCGAAAGCGACGGCGGCTCCCACGTGTTGCGCGTGGCCTTCCCACGTAACGACGGCCAGGGCGGCGTGCGCTTTGTGCTGCCCAGCCGGCTCAACGACGTGGAAACCGTGTACGCCATGACCGTACACAAATCCCAGGGCTCCGAGTTCACCCACACCGCGTTGATCCTGCCGGATGCGTTGAACCCGGTGCTCACCAAAGAGCTGATCTACACCGGCATCACCCGCGCCAAGCGCTGGTTCAGCCTGATCGAGCCACGCGGCGGGGTATTTGAGGAAGCCGTGCGGCGCAAGGTCAAGCGCCTGAGCGGGTTGATGCTGGAGTTGGGCCATGAGCCAGGAAAAACGGACTGATCGGCCCTTAGGTATTTCTGATTCGAACGTCTGATTTTTCTGAAAAAATAGCGGGACCCTTCGAGGCGTTGCCTCGTGGGGCTTTCCGCCGCTGTGCTATCGTTGCGGCATCACCCCTCGCTAACATCTAAGAGAGTCGCTGCATGAACGTGGCTGTCTCGCCCACAGGGTATCGCTTGAGCTGGAGACGCGTGTTACTGATGGCAGTACTCTGGCTGCTCGCGGTGCGTGCTTTTGCCGAGACGGCCAGCCCCGTCGGCATGGCCGATTCCCGTGCCCAGGCGGTGACCCAGGTGGTGCTGGGCATCCTCAGTTATGCGCGCTGGCCAGTGGAACCGACGCAATTGCGCCTGTGCATCGTCGGGCCGACCCAGTACACCGACGATTTGGTCAAAGGCACCACCCAGGCCACCGGTCGCCCGGTGGTGGTGCAGCGCCTGCTGGCCGACAACCCCGATATCGTCAATGCCTGCGACGCCGTGTACATCGGCGAACTCAGTGTCGATGAGCGCAGCCGTTTGTTTGCTTCATTGATGGGCCACCCGGTGCTGAGCATCAGCGAAGGCGGCGGCCAATGCACCGTCGGCAGCCTGTTTTGCCTGCGCGTGGGCGATGAGCAGGTGTCGTTCGAGGTCAACCTCGACTCCGTGGCCCGCAGCGGCGTGCGCATTCACCCCAGCGTGTTGCAGCTGTCGCGCCGTCGAGCGCCGACGCCATGAGCAACGAAAACGTGCGACCGACGCTGCGCTCGGTCATCGGTCGCGGGCACTTGATCCTGGCGCTGGTGGCGGTGACGCTGGCCAGTGTGTCCCTGACCCTGCTCGGGGTGCTGGCGTTGCGCGTCTACGCGGAGCACAACCTGGACCTGATCGCGCGTTCCATCAATTACACCGTGGAAGCGGCGGTGGTGTTCAACGACCGTGCGGCGGCCACCGAGGCTCTTAGCCTGATCGCCGCCACCGAAGAAGTGGCCGAGGCCCAAGTCTTCGATGCCAACGGCCAGCTGTTGGCGCAGTGGCTACGGCCGGAAACCGGGATGCTGTCCCGGGTCGAACTGCAATTGGCCCACTCCCTGCTCGAACAGCCGATCAGCCAGCCGATCGTTCACCAGGGGCGCACCATCGGCAGCATTCACCTGACCGGTCACGGCGCCAGTCTGTTGCGCTTTTTGCTCAGCGGCCTGGCCGGGATTCTGATCTGCACCGCCCTCAGCGCCTGGGTCGGCCTGTATTTGGCGCGGCGCCTGTTGCGCGGGATTACCGGGCCGTTGCATAGCCTCGCGACGGTGGCCCATGCCGCGCGCGTCGAACGTGACTTTGACCGCCGCGTGCCACCGGCACAAATCGCCGAACTCGACAGCCTGGGCAACGACTTCAATGCCCTGCTGGAAGAAATGCAAGCCTGGCAAAACCACCTGCAAAGCGAAAACGAAAGCCTTACCCACCAGGCCAACCACGACAGCCTGACCGGCCTGCCCAACCGCGCGTTCTTCGAAGGCCGTTTGATCCGTGCCCTGCGCTGCGCCGCCAAGGCCAACGAGCGGGTGGCGGTGCTGTTCCTCGACAGTGACCGCTTCAAAGACATCAACGACAACTACGGTCACGCCGCCGGCGACGCAGTGCTGGTGGCCGTTGCCACCCGCGTGCGTGCGCAATTGCGCGAAGATGACCTGGTGGCACGCCTGGGCGGCGACGAGTTCGCCATCCTGCTGTCGCCGCTGCACAAGGTTGAAGATGCCCAGCGCATCGCCGACAAAATCATTGCCAGCATGGACGTGCCGATCCCGGTGCCGGGCAACACCGAAGTGTTAACCTCCCTGAGCATCGGCATCGCCATCTACCCCGATCATGGCGCCACCCCCGGCGCCCTGCTCAACGCCGCCGATGCGGCGATGTACCAGGCCAAACGGTTGTCACTGGGCGGCCAGCAAACGGCGGAGACGGAGCTCCCTGTCGTCAACGTTCACCACAGGAGTTGATCCCTTGTTCTTGACCGCACGCGTTGTGTTTATCACCTTATTCGTGGCCCTGTTGGCCCTGAGCGGCTGCCAGACCGCGCCCCCCAAAGGCCTGAGCCCGGCGCAAGTCGCGGTCCTCAAGCAACAAGGCTTCGAACCGACCGACGACGGCTGGGCGTTCGGCCTGTCGGGCAAAGTACTGTTCGGCAGCGACGTAGAAAGCCTCAACGCCCCCAGCACGGAAATCGTCGAGCGCATCGGCAAGGCGTTGCTGGGCGTGGGCATCGACCGCGTGCGCATTGACGGCCACACCGACACCTCGGGTAAAGAGAGCTATAACCAGCAACTGTCCCTGCGCCGCGCCAAAAGCGTCGCCACGGTGCTGACCCACGTGGGGATGAAAGAACAAAACATCCAACTGCGCGGCCTGGGCAGCAGCCAGCCGGTGACCGCCAACGACACCGCCGCAGGGCGCACCGAGAATCGGCGAGTGTCGATTGTGGTGAGTGCCGACTAAGCGACTTCACCCGTTCCAGTATATGAAATGCAATCAAATGTGGGAGGGGGCTTGCCCCCGATGGCGGTGTGTCATCCAGTAGATGTGTTGGCTGTCACACTGCTATCGGGAGCAAGCCCCCTCCCACATTTGTACCGTGTTCGCTTAACCGCTCGGCGTCAGCGCCTGCGTCAAGTCATCCACCACCGCCTTGCCCATCTCACACAGATAATGCGCCGCCCAGGCGTATTGCTCGCCGCGCACATCCATGGCGGCTTCCATCGCGAGTTTCTTGGCGTAGTAAAGCAGGGTAGAGGCGTGCTCCAGCGCTTCGCCGAGCGGCATGCCCGCGTTGACGCGGAACAGTGGCTTTTCGTTTTCGCCGTAGTCGCCGAAGGTGACGACGCCGAGGGTGGTGAAGGACGAAAGCGGTGGATCGGGGACGATTTTGGTCATGATCTATACCTGGGAGTTTTAGGAACCACCCGTTCATGTCGCTAAACATGAAAGGGTGGCAGCTGTACGCAGGTTAGCGAACCGGACCCAGGACCCGGCAGACCCGAAGATCTCCCACGCACAGCCGCCATAACACGAGAACGAAGAGCACGAAGCTCCTGCCGTTGGGGGCTGTGTCCGGGTTCGGGTCGCTAAACCCGTTCGCTGATTTCAGCGAAGTACGGAGGCTAGTGACTCGAACCCTAAGGCGCAATAGGCTGGAGATTCTCTAGGAATCGTCCTGCAATTTAAAGCGAATCGTCGTTGCTGGCCCTTTAATCCGCAAACCGCATCTCCCGCGTCTCCCCCATCAACAACCCCCGATTCTGCTCCGTCACCTCGCGTATGTAGTCCCACAACAACGTAATCCGCTTCAACTTCCGCAAATCCTCGCGGCAATACATCCAAAACTGCCGCGTAACCGCAATCTGCTCCCCAAGCACCGGCAATAACCGTGGATCTTGCGCGGCCAAAAAGCACGGCAAAATCGCCATCGACCGCCCTTGCTGCGCCGCCACGTACTGCGCGATCACGCTGGTGCTGCGCAGGCTGGCGCTGGCGCCGGGCACTACGTTGGCCAGGTACAACAGCTCCGAGCTGAAGGCCAGGTCGTCGACGTAGCTGATGAACGGATGCTCTGCCAGATCCGCCGGGCGGTGGATGGGTGGGTGTTGGTCGAGGTAGTCCTGGGTCGCGTACAGCTGCAGCTTGTAGTCGCACAGTTTGCAGCACACATACGGCCCGTGTTCCGGGCGTTCCAGGGCGATGACGATGTCGGCTTCGCGCTTGGACAGGCTGATGAAGTGGGGCAGGGGCAGGATGTCGACCGAGATCGCCGGGTAGGTGTCGACGAAGTGGCTCAGTTGCGGGGTGACGAAGAAGCTGCCGAAACCTTCGGTGCAGCCCATGCGGACGTGCCCGGACAGCGCCATGCCGGAGCCGGAGACTTGTTCGCAGGCCATGTGCAAGGTGCTTTCGATGGATTCGGCGTAGCCCAGCAAACGCTGGCCTTCGTTGGTGAGGACGAAGCCGCTGGTCCGGGATTTTTCGAACAGCAGGGTGCCGAGTGAGACTTCCAGCGAACTGATGCGCCGCGACACGGTGGTGTAGTCCACCGCCAGGCGCTTGGCGGCGACGCTGGCCTTGCGGGTGCGGGCCACTTCGAGAAAAAACTTCAGGTCATCCCAGTTCAGGGAGCCCAGTGATGTGATGTTTTTTTGCATATTGGACCGGCTTTTATGTGCGTTCTTATTAGAAGTTTGCACATCTATACTCCAAAAACAGTCCGAACGCCTCATCCTCAAGGCGATTCAACGCCTTGGTTCTCTGCCTATAAATACAAATTGGAGACCACATGAACGCATCTGCCGATATTTCCGTGCAACAGGTCAAGTTGCTGATCAACGGTGAATGGGTCGAGTCAACGACCACCCACTGGCAAGACATCGTCAACCCGGCCACCCAGCAAGTGCTGGCCAAAGTCCCGTTCGCCACCGCCGATGAAGTTAACGCCGCCATCGACGCCGCCCATCGCGCCTTCCAGACCTGGAAGCTGACCCCGATCGGCGCCCGCATGCGCATCATGCTCAAGCTGCAAGCCTTGATCCGCGAGCACTCCAAGCGCATCGCCGTAGTCCTCAGCGCCGAGCAGGGCAAGACCATTGCCGATGCCGAGGGCGATATTTTCCGTGGCCTGGAAGTGGTGGAGCACGCTTGTTCCATCGGCACCCTGCAAATGGGCGAGTTCGCTGAAAACGTCGCCGGCGGTGTCGATACCTACACCCTGCGCCAGCCCATCGGCGTGTGCGCCGGGATTACCCCGTTCAACTTCCCGGCGATGATTCCGCTGTGGATGTTCCCGATGGCGATTGCCTGCGGTAACACTTTCGTCCTCAAGCCTTCCGAGCAAGACCCGCTGTCCACGATGCTGCTGGTGGAGCTGGCGCTGGAAGCCGGTGTGCCGGCCGGTGTGCTCAACGTGGTACACGGCGGCAAGGACGTGGTGGACGCGCTCTGCACGCATAAAGACATCAAGGCGGTGTCGTTCGTCGGTTCGACCGCCGTGGGCACCCATGTGTACGACCTGGCCGGCAAACACGGCAAGCGCGTGCAATCGATGATGGGCGCCAAGAACCATGCGGTGGTGCTGCCGGATGCCAACCGCGAACACACCCTCAACGCCCTGGTCGGTGCCGGTTTCGGCGCGGCGGGCCAGCGTTGCATGGCCACTTCGGTGGTGGTGCTGGTGGGCGCGGCCAAGCAATGGCTGCCCGATCTGAAGGCGCTGGCGCAGAAGCTCAAGGTCAATGCCGGCAGCGAAGCGGGCACGGACGTCGGCCCGGTGATTTCCAAGCGTGCCAAGGCGCGCATCCTGGAGCTGATCGAAAGCGGCGTGAAAGAAGGCGCCAAGCTGGAGCTGGACGGTCGTGGTATCCAGGTGCCGGGCTTCGAGCAAGGCAACTTTGTCGGTCCGACCCTGTTCTCGGGCGTGACCCCCGACATGCAGATCTACACCCAGGAAATCTTCGGCCCGGTGCTGGTGGTGCTGGAAGTCGACACCCTCGATGAAGCCATCGCGCTGGTCAACGCCAACCCGTTCGGCAACGGCACCGGCCTGTTCACCCAGAGTGGTGCGGCGGCGCGTAAGTTCCAGAGCGAAATCGACGTCGGCCAGGTCGGCATCAACATCCCGATCCCGGTGCCGGTACCGTTCTTCAGCTTCACCGGTTCGCGTGGTTCCAAGCTCGGCGACCTGGGCCCGTATGGCAAGCAAGTGGTGCAGTTCTACACCCAGACCAAAACCGTCACCAGCCGCTGGTTCGACGACGACACGGTCAACGATGGCGTCAACACCACCATCAACCTGCGCTGATTCCGGGAGACGAGCATGAAGATTGCATTTATCGGCTTGGGCAACATGGGCGCGCCCATGGCCCGCAACCTGATCAAGGCCGGCCACGCGCTGAACCTGTTCGACCTGCTGGCCTACTCGCCACGGATCTACGGTGTACCGCGGGTGTTGCTCGACCAAGTGGTGGAAGGCGTCGGCGCTTACTACAAGGCCTGCCTCAAGGCGGGTCGACGCTTGCCCTCGCCCAGCGGCCTGCTGATGATCCTCGACCGCACGCGCCGCGCCCTCAACGGCCAAGGCCTACAAGACGAAGACGACACCCGCCTGCATCTGTTGCATGCCCTGGCGGGCCTGCGCCTGGCGCTGTTGCCCGGCGTGGAATTGATTGGCGGCACCGAGACCGAGGCGCCGCTGCCTGATGGAGCGCCTTTATGATCGGTGATCTGGATATCAGCGGGGTGTTCCTGCCCACGTTGCTGGTGCTGATGGGCATTGCTTACGTGTTGTTTTTGCTGGTGCATGGGTTGTTGACCCGTCTGCACTTCTATCGCCTGGTCTGGCACCGGGCATTGTTCAACGTGGGGCTCTACGCGCTGTTACTGGGCGCGGTGGACTCACTCAGTCGATACCTGATGACATGAAAAAACCTTTTTTGACCATCGGCCGTGTCGTCCTGACGTTGTTGATCGTGAGCTTCGCGGTCGTCGTCGTATGGCGCATGGTCATGTACTACATGTATGCGCCCTGGACTCGTGACGGCCACATCCGTGCCGACATCGTGCAGATCGCCCCGGACGTGTCCGGGTTGATCCAGCGGGTCGACGTGCGCGACAACCAACTGGTGAGCAAAGGCCAAGTGCTGTTCGCCGTCGATCAGGACCGCTTCAAGCTGGCCCTGCGCCAGGCCCAGGCCGCCGTGGCCGACCGCCAGGAAACCCTGGCCCAGGCACAGCGCGAGTACAAGCGTAACCGTGGCCTGGGCAATCTGGTACCGAGCGAGCAACTGGAAGAAAGCCAGTCCCGCGTCGCCCGTGCCCAATCGGCCCTGGCCGAGGCGCAAGTGACAGTGGACTCGGCCCAACTCAACCTCGACCGCTCGGTGATCCGCAGCCCGGTGGACGGCTACGTCAACGACCGTGCGCCGCGCACGCAGGAGTTCGTCACCGCCGGGCACCCGGTGCTGTCGGTGGTGGACAGCAACTCCTTCCACATCGACGGCTACTTCGAAGAGACCAAGCTCGACGGCATCCACGTCGGCATGGGCGTCGATATCCGTGTGATTGGCGACGGCGCCCGCCTGCACGGTCATGTGCAGAGCATCGTCGCCGGTATCGAAGACCGTGACCGCAGCAGCGGCGCCAACCTGCTGCCCAACGTCAACCCGGCGTTCAGTTGGGTGCGCCTGGCCCAGCGGATTCCGGTGCGCATTGCGTTTGACGAGGTGCCGGCGGACTTTCGCATGATCGCCGGCCGCACGGCGACGGTGTCGATCATCGGCGACAAGCCCAAGGACGGAGCCCAGCCATGAAGCAGATTGTGGCAACCGCTGCGCTGGGTTTGCTGTTGTCAGCCTGCCAGGTGGTCGGCCCGGATTACCGACTGCCGGACACGGCCGCGATGAACCGTGGCGACCTGCAAGGGCAACTGGCGGGCGAGGGCAGCAACGTGGTCTCGGCGCCGGTGCCGGCCGACTGGTGGAAGCTGTACAAAGACCCACGTCTGGATGAACTGGTGCGCCAGGCCATGGCCTCCAACACCGACCTGCGCGTCGCCGCCGCGAACTTGCAGCGGGCGCGCTATCAGGTGCAGGAGGCTCAATCTGTCGGCGGCTGGAGTGCCGGCGCCAAGGCCGAGGCCCAGCGCCTGCAAGAGTCCGGTGAAGCGTTTTTGCTCTCGGAAAAAGTCCCGGTGGGCAATATCGGCAGCGTGGGTATCACCACCTCGTATCAATTCGATCTGTTCGGCACCCTGCAACGCGGCATCGAAAGCGCCCAGGCCAGCGCCGATGCAACCCAGGCCGCAGCCGATATTGCGCGGATCACCCTGGTCGCCGATGTGGTGCGTTCCTACACGCAGGTCTGCGCGGCCAACGAAGAACTGGCGATCGCCAACCAATCCCTCGACCTGCAAGCCCAGAGCACGACGTTGACCCAGCGCCTGCGCGACGCCGGGCGCGGTGATGAGACCCAGGTCACCCGCTCGCAAACCCAGTACAAATCCTTGCGCGCCGATATGCCGCGCTATGCAGCTGCGCGCCAGGCCGGGTTGTTCCGCCTGTCGATGCTGCTGGCCAAGCCGGTGGAGCAACTGCCGGCGGGCACCGGCACGTGCGCCGAACTCCCGCACATCGCCCAACTGCTGCCGGTGGGCGATGGCGCGACGCTGCTTAAACGTCGCCCCGACGTGCGCCAGGCGGAACGCCAACTG
>NZ_JAKNRV010000211.1:0-9073 GCF_023072625.1 Pseudomonas emilianonis | reverse complement strand
CGTCGAGCGCGTCGATCAGCGTGACCTCGGCGTGCGCATGCAGGCGAGCCATCAGCGGCGCGGAGAGTTTTTTGTACAACACGACAGACTTTTTCATCCGGTCTTCACCTTTAATTCGAGGGTATGCAACGGCGCGCGCTCACGGTCGCTGGCGCCGGGCTTGAGGAAAATCGTCAGCACCACCGAGAACATCAACGCGCCGCTCATCAGCAGGTAAGAGGCGCCGGGTGAACCGGTGCTGCTATTGAGGTAACCCACCAGGTACGAGCCGCCGAACGAGCCGAGCGCGCCCATGCTGTTGATCAATGCCATGGCGCCGCCGGCGACGTTGGCCGGCAGGATTTCCGGGACAATCGCGAAAAACGGCCCATAGGGCGCATACATGCACGCCCCGGCAATCACCAGCAGCGTGTAGGACCACCAGAAGTGTTCGGCGCCGAGCACGTAGGACGCATAGAAGGCGATGGAGGCGATCAGCAACGGCGGCCACACAAACCGCTTACGCTTTTGCAGCTTGTCCGACCCCCACGACACCACCAGCATGCCGATCACCGCCGCCAGGTACGGCAGCGCCGACAACCAGCCGGCCTCGACCATGTCCATCTGCAGCCCGGCCTTGAGGATCGACGGCAACCACAGCACAAACCCGTACACGCCGATGCTCCAGCAGAAGAACTGCAGCGCGAGGATGATGACCTTGGGCGAGCGAAACGCTTCGGCGTAGTTCTTCACCGCTTTGATCCCCACCTGTTCGGCGGCGAGGGCGGTTTCCAGAGCGCGCTTTTCGCTGTCGCTCAGCCACTTGGCATCCTTGGGCCGCTCATCGGCCAGACGCCACCAGATAAACGCCCACAGCACCGCTGGCAAGCCTTCGACGATGAACATCCAGCGCCAGCTGAAATGCTGCACCAGATAGCCAGACACCACCGACATCCACAGCATGGTCACCGGGTTGCCGAGGATCAGGAACGTGTTGGCCCGCGAGCGTTCGGCACGGGTGAACCAGTGGCACAGGTACACCAGCATCGCCGGCATCACCGCGGCTTCGACCACGCCGAGCGTGAACCGAATGGCGATCAGCATGTAAGCGTTGGACACCACGCCCGTCAGGGTGGCCAGGCCGCCCCAGAGGATCAGGCTGACGAAAATCAACTTCTTCACGCTGCGCTTTTGCGCGTAGATCGCCCCCGGCACCTGGAAGAAGAAGTAGCCGAGGAAAAACAGGGCGCCGAGCAAGGACGACATGCCCGGCGTGATCATCAAGTCTTCGGCCATCCCGGAAGCGGCGGCGAAACCGTAGTTGGCGCGGTCCAGGTACGCCAGGCTGTAGGTGATAAAGACGATGGGCATGATGTACCACCAACGGCGGGTGGCGAGTTTCAAGGTATCCATGGGGTTGCTCCTGAGCTTGTTGTAGTTGTGGCAACAGGGAGTGGGTCAAGTAACGGATCGGGTCGGCAGCTCCGCACGTGTGGGTAAGCCTTCCATATCGCCGCGGCTCTGCACGGCACGGCTGCCGATCCAGTTGCCGCGTTGTACGGCCTCGGGGAAGCTGAGGTTTTCGAGCAGGGCGCTGATCATGCCGACGGCAAAGCCATCACCGGCGCCGACGGTGTCGACCACCTTGTCCACGCGCACGGCGGCGACAAAGCCCTGGTCCATTTGGGTGCGGTAATACGCGCCTTCCGGGCCGAGCTTGATGGCCACGGCTTCGGCGCCCTGGTCCAGGTAAAACGCGGCGATATCCGCCGGGTCGTCGAAACCGCTGAGTAGCCGACCTTCGCTCAAGCCTGGCAAGACCCAATCGGCCAAGCCTGCGAGGGCGTTGATCTCGCGGATCATCTGCTGCTGGCTGGCCCACAGCGCCGGGCGCAGGTTCGGATCGAACGACACGCTGCGCCCGGCCTTGCGCATTTGCGTCATCAGCTCGCGGGACAACTCCCGCGTGGCCTCGGACAAGGCCGGCGGAATGCCGGTGGCGTGCAGGTGACGGGCGCCCAGCAGCGCCGGGCTGATGGCCGCAGTGGACAAGTGGCTGGCCGCCGAGCCCTTGCGGAAGTACTCGACCTGGGGATCAGCGCCGGTTTCTTCGCGGGACTTGAGCTGAAAACCGGTGGGATGCAGCGGGTCGACCGCCACGTGCCGGCAATCCAGCCCTTGTTGTTTGAGTGTGTCGAGCACAAAGCGGCCCAAGGAATCGTTACCCACCCGGCTCAGCCAGGCGACGTTGAAACCCAGGCGCGACAGGCCAATGGCGACATTGCTGTCGGCCCCGGCGATGCGTTTGTGGAAGTGGCCAACCTGGGCCAGGTCGCCGGTCTGGTCGGCGACGAACATCGCCATGGTTTCACCAAACGACAGGATATCGATCTCAGACATGGGCGTTCTCCGCACGGGGCTGGCCAAGCAGGGCGAGGGTGGTGACCTGCTGGGCGGTGACGTCGACCAGGTCATCGCCTTGCAATGGGAATTCCACCGCCCGGGTAATACCTTGAGTCATGTGGCCCAGCAGTTGTTCCCACAGATGCAGGTCGGTGGCGCCGGGCGGCAGTGCTACCAGCTTGCCGTCCGGGCGACGGGTCACAGCCTTGCAATGCAGGTAGTCGACATGTCGGCCGAGCAGTCGCGCGGCGGTGAGGGCGGATTGGTCCTGCCAGTGCCAGTTGCCGATGTCGAAGGTCATCTTGACCGGCAGGCCAAGGCGCTCGACTTCGCTGAAGAAACGTTGCAGCGGTTCGATGCGGCCGCCGTGCAGGGTCTGGTCGTTTTCCACCAGCAACTTGACCGGGTGACGGTTGAGCAGGGCGTGCAGGCTTTGCAGGTCATTGGTGTCGGTGAAGTAGCCGAGAGAGACTTTCAGCCAGCGCGCACCAAAAGCCTGGGCGCGGTCAAGGGTGGCGGCGAGCTCGGCATTCGGCTGGGCGCGGCCGGCGACCCACAGTTCCAACGGCGATGAGAACACGCACTCCAGGCCCTGCTCGGCAGCCGCCTGGGCCAGTTGCGCGGGTTGCTCAATGGTCAGCAGTTCCTCGCGCCACTCGATGCGCCGGGCACCGGCAGCCGCCAGCAGCGCGACAAAACTCAATTGGCCCCGCTGGCGCACGAGGTCGGCGCCGTAGCTGGAAAGGCTGATGGAGACGGGGTATTCATGCATTGTTGTGTCCCTCTGAAACCGGTTTCATTTTTTTGTAGTATTCACGCTAGGCGCCAGCAAGCCGGCAACTACATGGGGTTTGTGGAGCCTCGGATGATCAGTTCAGGCAGGAAGTCCAGGGTGCGCGTCGGCGCCCTGTCACCGCGCAGCCGCTTGAGCAGACAGTCGAAGGCACTGGCGCCAATCGCCTGAGTCGGCTGGGCGAGGGCGGTGATGCCATTGCCCACCAGCGGGTACCAGTCCAGGTCATCCAGGGCGATCAGGCCAACGTCCTCGAACAGGTTGCAGCCCAAGACCTTGAGCGCGCGGGTGCAGGCCAGTGCGGCGATGCCGTTGGCGCAGAACAACGCTTTAGGTCCGGGTTTGGCGAGAAAGGTGCGCAGGCGGTGTTCCAGAGCGTCATCCAATTCCAGCACCGCGCCGCTCAACGCCGGGCGGCGGGCAATTTCGGCCATGAAACTGTCAAGGCGCTCCAGGCGCGAGCTGGTGCCGTCGGTGGCCTCGCTGACCAGCAACACATCGCGGTAGCCCTGTTGCTCCAGGTGTTCCACCGCCATGCGCACCGCAGCCGGGTTATCCAAACCCACTAGGTCGCTGTGCAACGGCGCGACCTTGCGGTCCACCAGCACCAGGGGCATTTCCCGTTGCAGCTCCAGCAGTTGCTCAAGGTGATGGCCGAGGGTGTTCACGATCAGCCCTTCGATGTTGTACGAGCGCAGCGCCGCCAGATGCTGGCGCTCCTGCTCGTCATCGCGGTCGGTGTTGCACACCACCAGGCTGTAGCCGTGCTGGCGGCAGGCGGTTTCGACGCCGTGCATCACGGCAATGGAATAGGGGTTGCGGATATCGGCCACCAGCATGCCGATCAGACGCGTGCGGCCGCGTTTCAAACCACGGGCCATCTGGTTGGGGCGGTAGCCGAGTTGATCGATGGCCTGCTCGATGCGCAGCGCGATGGCGTCGGAGAGCAGGGCGCGGTCGTCGCCGATAAAGCGCGACACGCTGGCTTTGGACACGCCAGCGCGCTGGGCGACGTCAAGCATGGTCACGCGGCTGCGCTGGGCGGCAGAAAAACTGTTCACGGTCATCGACCTTCTATTTTTATTGGAATGACTGAAACCGGTTTCAGGAAACCACTAAAGTACGAAAGTCGTCAAGAAGTTGTAGGACAAAGCCAGATGATCGGTTGTTTACCCTTGGACAGCGATGTAGCACCGACGCAGTAATGGGCGTCCAGATGGTTTGTGCCGCGTCAACTGAACAGTCCCGCCGCAATATTGATCGAGAAACCGAGGATCGCCGTGTTGAACAGAAACCCGATCAGCGATTGCCCCAGCACTACCTTGCGCATGCTGCGGGTGGCAACGCCTACGTCTGCTGTTTGCACGGCGACGCCGATGGTGAAGGAAAAGTACAGAAAGTCCCAATAGTTGGGGGTCAACAGCCCCTCGGCAAAGCGCAGCGCCGGCTCTTTGCCTGCCCAGGTGTAATAGAGTCGGGCGTAGTGAACGCTGAATATCACCCCGATCAACAACCATGAACCGATGATCGTCAGGCCGGTAAAACCGTAGTGCAACAGGCGCTCGGACGAGCTCAGGTCCTTGCTGCCGACCAGTTCGAGGGTGATCGTGGCCAGGCTGGCGATGGCCGCAATGCACACCGTGAACAACACCAGGCCGGCGTTTTCATCCTCGATCTCGGCGATGCGTTTGACGTCTTCGGCCTTGGCGCGGATGGTCAGCCACAGCATCAGTACCAGGTAGGTCCAGACCCCGGCGTTCCAGCCGATCAGGATTTTGCTCGCGAGTGTATCGGCGGGTACCAGGATGCCAACGGCAAGGCCCAGGACGGCGGCGCAAGAGAGACGAGGGTGGGTGCGGGCGAGGAAGGGCATGGGTGCTCACAACAAGGGCGGTTGTGAGCACCATAGCGCATTTTTTCGCGGGTTATGGACGCTTGCGCACCAACTTCATGACGACCACAAAGAACACCGGCACAAACAGCACCGCCAGCGTTGCGGTGATCATCCCGCCGATCACGCCCGTACCAATCGCTTGCTGGCTCGCCGAGCTGGCACCGGTGGCAATCGCCAGGGGCACCACGCCGAGGATGAACGCCAGCGAGGTCATGATGATCGGCCGCAAGCGCAGCCGGGCGGCCTTCACGGTGGCGTCGAGCAAGTCTTCGCCCTGGTCGTACAGGTCCTTGGCGAACTCGATGATCAGGATCGCGTTCTTCGCTGACAGGCCGATGATGGTGATCAGCCCGACCTTGAAGAACACATCGTTGGGCATGCCGCGCAAGGTCACGGCCAACACCGCGCCGAGTACGCCCAACGGCACCACCAGCAGCACCGACGTCGGGATCGACCAGCTTTCATACAGGGCGGCCAGGCACAGGAACACGATCAGCAGCGACAGGCCCAGCAGCAACGGCGCCTGGGCACCGGACAGGCGCTCCTGCAACGACAGGCCGGTCCATTCCTGGCCCAGGCCCGCCGGCAGTTGGCTGACCAGGCGCTGGATTTCTTCCATCGCCTCGCCCGTGCTGTGTCCCGGTGCCGCTTCACCGGAAATGGCGATGGCCGGGTAGCCGTTGTACCGGGTCAACTGCGCCGGCCCCTGGGTCCACTTGGCTTCCACGAATGCGGACAACGGCACCATCTTGCCGGCGTTGTTGCGCACGTTGATCTTCATCAGGTCCGCGACCTGGCTGCGTTGGTCGCCTTCGGCTTGCACCACCACGCGCTGCATGCGGCCCTGGTTGGGGAAGTCGTTGACGTAGGCCGAACCGATGGCCGAGGACAGCACATTGCCCACATCGGCAAAGGACACGCCCAGCGCGTTGGCCTGCTTGCGGTCGACCTGCAGTTGCACTTGCGGCGCTTCAGCCAGGGCGCTTTCACGCACGTTGGCCAGGATCGGGCTTTTTTCGGCGGCCGCCAGCAGTTCGCTGCGCGCCGCCATCAACGCCGCATGGCCGACGCCGCCACGGTCCTGCAAACGGAACTCGAAACCGCTGCTGGTGCCGAGGCCGTCCACCGGCGGGGGCAGGATCGCATAGGCAATCGCGTCCTTGAGCTCGCTGAATGCAGCGTTCGCACGGTCGGCAATCGCGGCGGCCGAATCCTCGCTGCTGCGTTGCGACCAGTCCTTGAGCGTGGTGAACGCTAGCGCCGCGTTCTGCCCGGAGCCGGAGAAGCTGAAGCCCATGATCATGGTGGTGTCGCCGACCCCAGGCTCCTCGGCGTTGTGCGCTTCGATCTGCTCGGCCACCTGCACCGTGCGGTTCTTGCTCGCGCCCGGCGGCAGTTGGATATCGGTGATGGTGTAACCCTGGTCTTCCACCGGCAGGAACGAGGAGGGCAGGCGACTGAACATCAACCCCAGGCCGACCAGCAGCACCAGGTAGATCACCAGGTAACGGCCGCTGCGCTTGAGGGCATACGCCACCCAGCCTTCGTAGCGTTCGGTGAACTGTTCGAAACGCCGGTTGAACCCGCCGAAGAACCCGCCCTTGGCGTGGTGGTCATCCTTGGCGATCGGCTTGAGCAGGGTCGCGCAAAGTGCCGGGGTCAAGGTCAGGGCGAGGAACGCCGAGAACAGGATCGAGGTGGCCATCGACAGCGAAAACTGCTGATAGATCACCCCCACCGAGCCCGGCATGAACGCCATCGGCAGAAACACCGCGACCAGCACCAACGTAATGCCAACGATGGCCCCGGTGATCTGGCCCATGGCCTTGCGTGTGGCTTCTTTGGGCGACAGGCCCTCGGTGACCATGATCCGCTCGACGTTCTCCACCACCACAATCGCATCGTCCACCAGGATACCGATGGCCAGCACCATGCCGAACATGGTCAGCACGTTGATCGAGAACCCCAGCAACAGCATGGTGGCGAAGGTGCCCATCAACGCAATCGGCACCACCAGGGTCGGGATCAGCGTGTAGCGCACGTTCTGCAGGAACAGGAACATCACCGCGAACACCAGCGCCATGGCCTCGAGCAAGGTGTAGACCACCTTGGTGATCGAGACTTTGACGAACGGCGAGGTGTCATACGGGATCTTGTATTCGACATTGGCCGGGAAGTAGCGCGACAGCTCATCCATCTTCGCCCGCACCAGGTTCGCGGTGTTCAGCGCGTTGGCGCCCGGCGCCAACTGGACGCTGACGGCGGTGGACGGCTTGCCGTTCAGGCGCGTGGAGAACTGGTATTCCTGGCTGCCGATTTCCACCCGCGCCACATCGCCGATGCGCACGGTGGAGCCGTCGGGGTTGGCCTTGAGCACGATGTCGGCAAATTCCGCCGGGGTCGACAACTGGCCCTTGACCAGGATCGCCGCGGTGATTTCCTGGGTCTTGGTGCCCGGCAAATCGCCGATGCTGCCGGCCGACACCTGGGCGTTCTGCGCGCTGATCGCAGCATTCACATCGGCCGGGGTCAGGTTGAAACCGATCAGCTTCTGCGGGTCGATCCAGACGCGCATGGCCCGCTCGGCGCCATATAGCTGGGCCTTGCCTACACCGTCGAGGCGCTTTAGCTCATTCATCACGTTGCGCGCCAGGTAATCGCTGAGCGCTACGTCATCGAGCTTGCCGTCGCTGGAGGTCAGGGTCACCAGCAGCAGGAAACCGGCGGAGACTTTCTCCACCTGCAAACCCTGCTGGGTCACCGCCTGGGGCAAGCGCGGCTCCACAGCCTTGAGGCGGTTCTGCACATCGACCTGGGCCATTTCCGGGTTCGTGCCCGGCTGGAAGGTCGCGGTGATGGTGGCCGAGCCGAGGCTGCTCTGGGATTCGAAATACAGCAGGTGATCGGCGCCGTTGAGCTCCTGCTCGATCAGGCTGACCACGCTTTCATCCAGGGTCTGCGCCGAGGCGCCGGGGTACACCGCGTAGATTTCGACTTTCGGCGGCGCGACGTTGGGGTACTGCGCCACCGGCAACTGCGGGATCGCGAGGGCTCCGGCCAGCAGGATAAACAGGGCGACCACCCAGGCGAAGATCGGGCGGTCAATAAAGAACTGCGGCATTGTCAATGATCCTTATTGGCCGGAAGCCTGGGCGGGCGGCGTCGGGCTGTCATCCACCAGGACTTTTTCACCGGGACGTGCGTGTTGCATGCCCTCGACGACGATACGGTCACCGGCCTTGAGGCCGCTGCTGACGACCCAGCGATCATCGATCACCGCGCCCAGCTCTACCGGTTGCAGGCTCACCACCTGTTCGGCGTCCAACAACAGCACCATCGGGATGCCGGCGCTGTCACGGGTGATCGCGCGTTGCGGCACGCTGATACCTTGTTTGTCGACCGCCTGTTCCAGGCGCACGCGCACAAAACTGCCGGGTAGCAGGTCGAGGTCCGGGTTGGGGAACTCGCTGCGCAGGATGATTTGCCCGGTGCCGGGGTCGACGCTGATCTCGGCGAAGAGCAATTTGCCCGGCAGCGGATACAGGCTGCCGTCGTCCTGGATCAGCGTGGCCTTGGCCTGGTCCTGGCCGACCTGCTTCAAGCTGCCGGCGCGGAAGGCGCGGCGCAGGTCGTTCAGTTCACGGGTGGACTGGGTCAGGTCGGCGTGGATCGGGTCCAGTTGCTGGATGATCGCCAGCGGCGTGGCCTCGTTCTGGCCGACCAGCGCGCCTTCGGTCACCAGTGCACGCCCGATGCGCCCGGAAATCGGCGCGGTGACGGTGGCATAGCCCAGGTTCAGTCTGGCCCGTTCGACGGCGGCCTTGTTCGCGGCGACCTCGGCGTTGGTCTGGCGCAGGGCGGCGCGGGCGTTGTCGTAGTCCTGGCCGCTGATGGCGTTGCTTTCGACCAGTTGGCTGTAGCGCTGTTCTTGCAGGCGCGCCTTGAACGCATCGGCCTCGGCCTTGCCCAGGTTGGCCAGGGCGCTGTCCAGGTCGGCCTTGAAC
>NZ_JAKNRV010000210.1:0-9124 GCF_023072625.1 Pseudomonas emilianonis | reverse complement strand
ACTGCTGGACGGCGTGTTCCCGCTTGCGTCGAGCCTCGACCACGTGGGCCCGATCGCCAACCACGTCGAGGATGCGCGCCTGTTGTTCGAGGTGATCGCCGGGCGCACGTGTGCGCCGTTGGCTAACCCCAGACCGTTGCGGGTTGGCTGGATCAAGTCCGGCAGTTTCGGCCCGGTAGACGCGGAGCTGGATAGCCAGGTGTACCGGGCGGCGCAACAGCTCTTTGGCGAGGGGCTGCAAGAGGTCGACGAACTGGAGCAACTGTCGGCCGACATGAAAGCGACCTTGCAGGTGCTACAACGCGCGGAGGCTTTCAATGTTCACGCCGAGCGCATGCAGAGTGCGCCGCACATGTTCGAGGCCGAGGTGCGCGAACGCCTCGAGTTGTCGTGTGAAGTCCGGGGTTGGCAATACATCCGCGCACAGTCCAGCCAGGCACGCCTCAAGGCTGCGATGGCGCAGGTGTTCAAACGCTATGACTTCCTCGTCTCGCCCAGCGTGCCGATCACGGCGACGGTGGTTGATGCGCGTGAGGTGCAGGTTGGCGCGCAGGACATTGATGTGCGCGCCGCCTTGCTCAGTCATACCAGTGCCTGGAACCTCACCGGGTTACCTGCAATCAGCCTGCCGGTGGGGCTGGTGAGAGGGATGCCGGTGGGGCTGCAGGTCATTGGCGCAGCAGGGGAGGATGATCAATTGTTGAGGGTCATGGCGCAGCGATTCGCAGGGCATGCAGTGGCTTCGGAGCCCACTGAACGCTAATGCAGGATCTGCGCAAGAAAGCTCTGCGCCCTAGGGCTTTGCGGGTTATTGAAGAAGGCCTCTGGTGGGCTGTCTTCAATGATCCGGCCACCGTCGAGAAACAGCACCCGCTCCGCGACCTGCCGGGCGAAGCCCATTTCATGGGTGACACAGAGCATGGTCATGCCGGTGTCGGCGAGTTTGACCAACACATCCAGCACCTCGGCAACCATCTCCGGGTCGAGGGCTGAAGTCGGTTCATCAAACAGCATGATCTTGGGTTTCATGCACAACGCCCGGGCAATGGCCACGCGCTGCTGTTGCCCGCCGGACAACTGGCTGGGGAACTTGTCGGCCTGGTTCTCGATACCGACTTTGTTCAAGTAGAAACGCCCCAGCTCTTGTGCTTCCTTGCGCGACAGGCCCCGCACCGACATCGGCGCCAGCATGCAGTTTTGCAGCACGCTCATGTGCGGGAACAGGTTGAAGTGTTGGAACACCATGCCGATCTCGCTACGCACCTGAGCCGCTTGGCGGGTGTCCAGCGCCAGGTCGGTGTCGTTCACCCGGATATGGCCTTTCTCGGCGATTTCCAGGCGGTTGATACAGCGGATCAGTGTTGATTTCCCCGAACCTGAAGGCCCACACAGCACGATACGTTCGCCTTCGCGCACGTTCAGCTCGATGTCATGCAAGACATGGTAGGCGCCGTAAAACTTGTTCAGCCCTTCAATGCTGACCACGACATTGCGTGTGTCCGGCAACGCAGCGTTGCCGGGCAGGTGACGTTGGGTGTTTGTCGCTGGCATGGCGGTTACTCCGCAAATCAGTGGAAACGTTCTGCGCTGTAAGGCGCCGGGTCAGTAAAGGTCGGGGCGCCGGTGAGCATCTCGGCGAGCAGGCGCCCGCTGACTGGGCCGAGGGTCAGGCCGTGGTGGGCATGGCCGAAGTTGAACCACAGGCCCGGGTGATGCACCGCCGGGCCGATCACCGGGCGCATGTCCGGCAGGCACGGACGACGACCCAGCCACGGTTCGGGGTCCAGACGCTCGCCGAGTGGGTAGAACTTGCGCGCCAGGGCTTCACAGCGACTGAGCTGAATGTCATTGGCCTGATCGCTGCTCTCGGCAAACTCGATGCCCGTGGTCAACCGGATACCCTGAGCCATCGGTGCCAGGACATAGCCGCCCTGGGCATCGCAAATGGAATGCTGCAACTGTGCATCGTGCAAAGAGCTGTAGTGCATGTGGTAGCCGCGCTTGATTGCCAGCGGAATGCGATAGCCCAGTGGCTTAAACAGCTCGGGCGCCTGTGGGCCGAGCGCGATCACCGCCTGTTCGGCACTCACCGGGCCTTGTTCGGTCTGAACCTGCCAGCCGCCGTCGAGCTGTTTGAGCGTCAGCGCATCGCCCTGAATGAACTGCCCGCCGCGCTTGATAAACAGCGCGGCGTAGCCACGGGTCAGGGCCCCGGGATCGCTGACGGTTTTCGGATCAAGCCAGTGAATGCCGCCCACCGCCTGTTCGTTCAGCGACGGTTCACGCTCGCGCAATTGCTCGCCGTCCAGCACTTCATAACGCAAGCCATAAGGCTGCAAGGCATGGGCATCGGCTTGGGCCTTGATAAAGGCCGGTTGATTGCGAAACACCTCGATCCAGCCATTGGCTTTGATCAGGTCGCCCATGCCGGCGGCCTCGATCAGCACATCGTGCTCATCCACGCAGCGCTGCACCAACGGCAGCATGGCGCGGGCGGCCTGGTTCAACCTGGGCGGCGACGAGTTCTGCCAGTAGGTGAACAGCCAAGGCGCGACCTTGGGCAGGTAGCGCCAGCTATACCGCACATCGGATTGCTGGTTGAGGCCGTAACGCACCAGGCTCGACAGCTCTCGCGGGAACGCATAGGGAATCACACTGGAGCGCTCGATCAACCCGGCATTGCCATGGCTGGTGCCGTTGCCGGGTTGCTGGCGGTCGATCAGGATGACCTGAACACCACGCGCTTGCAGGTGCAGTGCGGTACAGACGCCGACAATCCCGGCGCCCAGAACGATGGTTTGGCAGTGCATGAAAAAATTCCTTGTAACGCGCCGTGCAGGCGTGGGGTAAACGACAGGCATCAGAGCAGATGGCGACCCAGTCGGGCTTCAACGCGCTTGAGCACGCGGCGGATAATTTCGACGATCAGCAGATAAAGAACGGCTGCCCACAGGTAAATCTGGAAATCGAGGCTGCGCGAGAAGGCCAGCTTGCTAACGCCCATCAGGTCGTAAATGGTCACCAGCGAAGCGATGGCGCTGGCCTTGATCATCAGAATCAGCTCGTTGCCCAGCGGGCCGATGGCGACCACCAGCGATTGAGGCAGGATGACTTTGAAGAATGTCGTTGAGCGTTTCAGGCTCAAGGCCTTGGCCGCCTCATGCTGCCCCTGGGACACCGAGAGCAGGCTGCCGCGGAAAATCTCTGCCTGATACGCCGCCGTATTCAAGGTGAAGGCCAGCAGCGTGCAAAACCACGCGTCGCGGAAAAACCACCACAGCCCGACGTCTTGCCAGAACCCCTTGAACGACCCGAGGCCGTAATACAGCAGGAACAACTGCGCCAGTAATGGCGAGCCCCGAAAGCAGTAGACGTACAGGGCGCTCAAGCGCTGCAACAGCAGGCTGTTGGACACCCGAGCCAAGGCAATCAGCAGGCCGAGCAGGGCGCCGAGGGTGAATGAAATCGCCACCAGCTTGCCCGTTACCAGCAAGCCTTCGAGCATGCGCGGGCCATAGCGCTGCAACAGGTCGAGGTCGATGAAAAACTGCGCAAAACTCTCGAGCGTCATGGTCGTGCGCTCCGCAGATGCCGATTGAAGTGCTGCTCGATAAACGCGAACACGCGCCCCGACAGGGCCGAGAAGAACAGGTAACCGAAGCAGGCCACGGCATAGAAGAACAACGGCTCCTTGGTCACGCTCACCGCCAGGTTGGTCTGGCGCATCAGGTCGACCAGAGAAATAGTCGAGACCAGCGACGTGTCCTTGAGCAGCGACAACCAGTTATTCGACAGCCCGGGCAGGGCGATGCGCACCAGTTGCGGAAACACCACTTTGCGAAAGGTCGTCGCCTTGCTCAGGCCGAGGGCCGCAGACGCCTCGTATTGACCCTTGGCGACAGTCTTGAACGCAGCGAGCCAGATCTCGCTGGAGAACGCCGCAAAGACGAAGCTGAAGGCGACCATGGCGGCCAGAAAGGTATTGATGGTGACCTGGGTTTCGTAGCCCATGGCCGCGAGTATTTTTTGTGCCGCAATCTGGCAGCCATAGTAAATGATCAGCAGCGTCAGCAACTCGGGCAAGCCACGGAACACCGTGGAAAACAGCGTGGAAAATGATCGCAGCCAAGGCTTTTTCGAGCGCGCGGCCAAGGCCAGTCCAAGCCCCAGGGGCAAGCCGATCGGCAAGCAGGCCAGCGCCAGTCCCAGGGTCACCAGCGCCCCGGCCAGCAGCGCTTGCCCCCAGCCGCCGCTGGCAAACGACAACAGCGATAGATGTTCGATCATGCTCGAACCCTCGTGAAAGGACATCGTGAAATGAACACCGGCCAACCTGCGTCCGGCCAGGGCCGGGCTCAGGCAGCGGGTGGACAGTCAGTGCTCGGAGCGGCGACGAATCAGTGGTAGATGTCGAAAGCAAAGTACTTGCTGGAGATCTTCTGATACGTGCCGTCGGCAACAATTTCATCGATGGCTTTGTTGAAGCGTTCGCGCAGCGCGTTGTCTTCCTTGCGCACCGCAATCGAGGCATCCGCCTGGGTGCCATTGACGTCGCCGAGCATTTTGCAGCAGCTCTTGCCGGCCTTGTCGATCCAGTCGGCGAGCGGGAATTTGTCGGCAATCACACCGTCGAGCCGACCCGACGCCAGGTCGCTGTTGGCCTCGTCCAGGGTCGGGTAGAGCTTCACATTGGCGCCGGCTTTGCCATACACGTCTTCGGCATAAATCGACTGGGTAGAAGAGGATTGTGCGCCGACGGTTTTACCTTTGAAGTTGGTCTGCGCGTCGCTGATGTCCGAGTCGATGGGAACCGCAACCGACAGTGGGGTTTTGTAGTAGTGACGGGTGAAGCTGATTTTCTTGCGGCGCTCTTCGGTGTCGATCATCGACGCCACGACCGCGTCATATTTCTTGGCCATCAAGGCCGGAATGATGCCGTCCCAGTCCTGCGCCACAAGGGTGCATTGGGCCTGCATGCGCTCGCACAGGGCGAGCGCAATATCGACGTCAAAGCCATGGAGTTTGTTATCCGAATCGACATAGTTAAACGGCGGGTAAGCGCCTTCAGTGGCGATTTTCAAGACGTCGGCCTGAGCGACACCGACACTGGCGGCAAATACCGCACACACACTTGCAAAGCGAATGAATCGTTTCATCGTTGCCTCTCAATCTGCTGGCCTATTGCTCTTGTTTGCTCGCGAGTGACGATGTGTAACCCACGAATTCGTTGTGTAGCGCGGCAGTTGCTTCCAAGCGTTTCTCTACATCGGGCCCGAGTTTCTTGCAGACCTCGTTGACCATCAGGTGCACCAGCGACAACATCGTCGCCGTCGATTCCCAGAAAAGATTGAATTCGGTAGGCAGGCGAAAGACCTCGTCGGCGTGCAGTTCGGCCCAATCGCAAAAGGTGTCGGTGATCAGCGTCACCGGGATGCCTGCCGCGCGGGCCTTGCGGCACAGGGTCAGGGCGTGGCGCGAATAGCGGCGCGCCTCGAACACCACCAGCGCGGTGTGTTCCGGGTTGCTCAGCAACACGTCGCCGAAATGCCCGGCAGCGCCGTCCACCACCTGCACGCCATCGCGCAGGTACTGCATCAGGTGCACCATCGAGAGGGCGATGCCGCGTTCGGTCTGAAAGCCGGCAACGAAGATTTTTGGGGTGTTTGCCAAGCGTTCGCTGACGGTATTCCAGGCGGGCGTCTGGCTGTGTTCATAGACGCGTACCAGCGCCGCGACTTCCAGTTCCAGGCTGCGTGAAGGGCCTTGCGGGTTGTGGCTCTGCTGCTGACGAAATTCTTGCAAGCGGTCGCCCACCAGCCACGGGCCATCGCCGAGGTCATCTTTCAGGTCGTTTTTCAGATCCTTGAAATGGCTGTAACCGAGTGCGCGACAAAAGCGCCCCACGCTCGATTCGCTGACCCCGAGTTTTTGGGCGATATCGGCGGCGGTCTGAAAGGGCAGCTCATGCAGGTTGGCGAGCATGTACGTGGCAATCGTCCGACCGGAAGCGGCAGCTGTCGACAGACTGTTTTCAAGACGTTGCTTGATCGGTTGGCTCACGGTACGACTCACTGTATTTTTTGCTTGCGACAGAAAATGAATGTTTTCTGTCATCAAGTCAACATTTGACAGTTTGCTGTCATGACTAGATAGTCGAATTCCTGCAACGGCCCTGGCTTTGCCCTACCTCGATCCGGGAGTTTTCACATGTCTTCACCTGCACATTCTGCTGTAGAGCCTATTGCTTTCAGCGATCTGGTCGTGTTGCTGCGCGCCATTTTCGAGCGTCATGGCACGTCGGCCGAAGTCGCTGCGGTACTGGCCCATAACTGCGCCAGCGCCCAGCGCGACGGTGCTCACAGCCACGGGGTGTTCCGGATTCCCGGCTACGTCTCGACCCTGGCCAGTGGCTGGGTCGATGGCCGGGCGGTGCCGGTGGTGGAAGATGTCGCCTCGGGTTATGTCCGGGTTGATGCGCGCAACGGTTTCGCCCAACCGGCCCTGGCCGCTGCTCGCGAGTTGTTGCTGGAAAAAGCCCGCAGTGCCGGGATTGCCGTGCTGGCGATTCACAACTCCCACCATTTCGCGGCGCTCTGGCCAGATGTTGAACCCTTCGCCGAGGAAGGGCTGGTGGCCTTGAGTGTGGTCAATAGCATGACCTGCGTGGTGCCCCATGGCGCTCGACGCCCCCTGTTTGGCACCAACCCGATTGCCTTCGCGGCGCCTTGTGCGGGAAGCGATCCGATCGTTTTCGACATGGCGACCAGTGCCATGGCCCATGGCGATGTGCAGATCGCTGCGCGTGCCGGTGAGACCTTGCCGCCGGGCATTGGTGTCGATAGCCAGGGGCTGGCGACACAGGACCCAAACGCGATTCTCAATGGCGGCGCATTGTTGCCGTTTGGCGGGCACAAGGGCTCGGCCCTGTCGATGATGGTGGAGTTGCTGGCGGCCGCGCTGACCGGCGGCAACTTCTCTTTTGAGTTCGACTGGAACCAGCACCCTGGGGCGAAAACCCCGTGGACCGGGCAATTGATTATCGTGATCGATCCGCGCAAGTCCGTGGGCGAGCGTTTTGCCCAGCGTGCCCAGACCTTGGTGGCGCATATGCATGAAGTCGGCTTGCAACGTATGCCGGGCGAGCGTCGTTACCGCGAACGCGAACACTCCGCGCAGCACGGCGTGGCAATCGCGGAGCAGGAGTTGGCGCAGTTGCGGGCGATGGCTGAAGGCTGAGGCGGTGTACGACCGGCAGGCGTTGCCGCGACCGAACATGATGCCCTGAGCCTCAGTGCCGCGCGGCCTGGGCCTGAAGGCGAAACTCACTGGGGCTGCACTGGGCGTGCTTGCGAAAAAAACGGCTGAAGTAGCCGACATCGGAAAACCCCATGCCGTGGGCAATCTGCTTGACGCTTTGGGGCGAATGGGCCAGTTCGCGTTTGGCTTCGAGGATCAGTCGGGCGTTGATCAAGGTCATGGGGGTCATGCCGAGTTGTTCATGACACAGCCGGCCCAGGGTGACCACGGTGATCCCGAGGAAATTGGCGTAGTCGTGCAGCGAAAGGTGTTCGCGAAAGTGCCGGTTCACCCGTTCGCGGAAGGCGATCATCTGCTGGCTGCGTCGATCGTGACGGTGCGCATGCAGGTCGTGGGTGTGCTCGCTCAGGCGCAGCATCTGGATCACCAGCGCGAGCAGCAATGACATGCTGCACGCGACATGTTCCCGGCCGCGACCGTGATACTCCTCGTACAAGGCCCGATACAGCGGCTCCAGCGGATTGTCGGCCGGTTCCCAATGCGGCAGGGCGACGACGCAGGGTTTCTGGATCTGCGCCAACAGGCCCGGGGAGAGCACTTGGACGATGCTTTCCAGCGGGTGTTGCACGGCGGTGATCACATGGCCTTCGACCCGTCCGTGCCAGGCGAAGCCATGCACGATCTGCTCAGGGATGAACAGCAGGCACGGCGCCTTGACCTCGACCCGCTGGTTGTCCAGCAGCACCTCGCCTTCGCCGCTTTGCAGGTACAGCATCTGCAACAACCCGTCGTGTCGATGGGCGGCGATCTCCCAGTTATAGGCGCCGGAGCGCAGGGAGATCGACTCGACATGCAGGGAGTCGTGCCATATCGGCGCCGCCGCCTCGCCGTACAGGGCATAGCTGGGAATCTTGTTCATTATTTTTATAGTCTACGGGCACGAGTTTTCTACCTTAGCGAAGAATCCGCGCGTTGGGCAATTTGCCGCAGATTTGTCGTAAAAGTCTCGACGGTTGAACGTTTTGTCCATTCTTGCGCGCCGTCCCACGCTTCTATCCTGAGCATCGCCTGCGGCTTCCCGTGCAGTGGGCGAACTGTCTTGAAATGCGTGTTGGAGATAACAATGAATAATAACGACCTGCAGAAAAGCTGGCTGAGCCTCGATTCCATGGTTTGTGTGCTCACCGGCGCGGCCGGCGGTATTGGCGCCGCGATTGCCACCGCGCTGGTGCGCCAGAACGCCCATGTGGTGCTGCTTGATCGCGACGAACACAAATGCCGTGAACTGGCCGCCGAGCTGGCGCAAAACAGTGCAGCGGATGTCTCTGTGCTGCACTGCGATATTGCCGATCCCGTCAGCGTGCAACAGGCTGCCGAGCACGTGCAGGCGCTCCATGGGCGCTGCGATGTGCTGATCAACAACGCCAGCGTGCTGCAGGCCGGGGCGCTTGAAGAGCTGACCCTGGACGAATGGAACCGGGTGCTCTCGGTCAACCTGACGGGCTATCTGCTGTGTGCCCAGGCGTTCGGGCGGCTGATGCTGGCCCGGCACAGCGGCAGCATCGTGCACATTGCGTCGATCGCCGCGCATTACCCGCAAACCTTCAGCGGCGCCTACAGCGTCGCCAAGGCTGGGGTCGCCATGCTCTCCCGGCAGATAGCCGCGGAGTGGGGGCCACGGGGCATTCGCAGCAATGCCATTTGCCCGGGCCTGATCCGCACGCCGCTGTCGGCGGCGTTCAACGCCAACCCGGAATACCGCCACCCGTTCATGATCGACCGCGAAGTTAAGCGTGTGGGTTATGTGGTTGTGAGCAGTGACCGTGGTTTGTGCGGTGGTTTGAATACCAACCTGTTCAAGGCCCTG
>NZ_JAKNRV010000020.1:0-33124 GCF_023072625.1 Pseudomonas emilianonis | reverse complement strand
ACGCTGAGCCAACTGCCCGAAGACACGCGCTTGCCCTGGCACCGCGTGCTGGGTGCCGGTGGTCGGATAAGCCTGCCGGTGGGCAGCGCCTCAGGCGACGAACAACGTGCGCGTTTACGCAGCGAAGGTGTCGTTATCCTGAACAACCGCGTGGATATTCAGCGCCATGGCTGGCGCCCGGTAGAGCACAGCGGTTAGAGTGCGCGCTTTGTTTCCGTGAATCTGAGGCAGACTCCAGCCCATGCCCCGTAAAACCTGGCGCGCCGCGCTCGCCGCCTATGCCAGCCCCTCGACGTTAGTGCTGTTGTTGCTCGGTTTTGCCGCCGGCTTGCCTTACATGTTGGTGTTCTCGACGCTTTCGGTCTGGTTGCGTGAGGCCGGTGTGGCCCGCGAGACCATCGGCTATGCGAGCCTGATCGGTTTGGCGTATGCCTTCAAATGGGTGTGGTCGCCACTGCTCGACCAGTGGCGCCTGCCGCTGCTCGGCAAACTCGGACGTCGTCGCTCCTGGCTGGTGCTGGCCCAGTCGCTGGTGATCCTCGGATTGATCGGCATGGGGTTCTGCGACCCGCAAAAACATTTGTCCTGGCTGATCGCTATCGCGGTGATCGTCGCCTTCGCTTCGGCCACCCAGGATATTGCGGTTGATGCCTATCGCCTGGAAATCGCCGATGACAGCCGCCAGGCTGCCCTGGCCGCCAGCTACATGTCCGGCTATCGCATCGCCGCCCTGCTGGCCACGGCCGGCGCGCTGTTTTTTGCCGAAGGTTTTGGCTCTACCGGTTTCAACTATAAACACTCGGCGTGGACCGGCACCTATGTGCTGTTCGGCGCACTGATGATCCCGGCGCTGCTGACCACCCTGTTTATGCGCGAGCCCAATGTGCCACTGCGGACCCAGTTGCAGGCGGGGCGCTACAGCTTCATGCACCAATTGATGTCGGTGTTTGTACTGATTGTGCTGTTGGTGTCGGTGCCGGCGATGTTCACCCAGTTGTACAACACCGATTTCGCCAGCGTGCTGTTCCACGGCGTAAGCCTGTGGGAACTGTTGATGGAAGACCGCGCCTTCCTGCGCGCCATCCTCTATATCACCCTGACGGCATTGTGCCTGTCGGCCATGGGCCGCCGAGGCCTGGCGCCGGTGCTGACGCCGGTCAACGACTTCATTCTGCGCTACCGCTGGCAGGCGCTGCTGCTGCTCGGGCTGATCGCCACCTATCGCATGTCCGATACGGTGATGGGCGTGATGGCCAACGTGTTCTATATCGACCAGGGCTTTACCAAGGACCAGATCGCCGGGGTCAGCAAGATATTCGGCTTGATCATGACGCTGCTCGGCGCCGGCATGGGTGGCCTGTTGATTGTGCGCTTCGGCATCCTCCCGATCCTGCTCATCGGCGGCATCGCCTCGGCCGGCACCAACCTGCTGTTCGTGGTGCTCGCCGACATGGGCCCGGACCTGCAGATGCTGATCTTCACCATCTCCATGGATAACTTCAGCTCAGGCCTCGCCACCTCGGCGTTTGTCGCCTACCTGTCGAGCCTGACCAACCTCAAGTTCTCCGCCACCCAATACGCGTTGCTCAGCTCGATCATGCTGTTGCTGCCGCGCCTGATCGGCGGGTATTCGGGGGTGATGGTGGAGAAGTTCGGCTATCACAACTTCTTCCTGATCACCTGCATGCTGGGCGTGCCGACGTTGCTGCTGATTGCGCTGCATTGGTTTCAGGAAAACCGGCGGATTCGCTTGAACCCGCCGGCAGAAGACTGAAACAACTCGTTCAATGAGGGAGGGGCGGCGCGACGATTCGACTGGCTCCCGACAGGATCATCGCGGTGTGACTGAAGCACCGAGTTGCTTGCATCGGGGGCAAGCGCCCTCCCACATCCGCCTCTGCATTCTGATGCCTGTACTCCAGCAGCCAGCGCCCGTACAATCCCAAGTCACTTCAAGTCCAAGCAACCGACAACGGCCTACCATGCGTACCAGTCAATATTTGCTCGCCACACAGAAAGAAACGCCTTCCGACGCGGTCGTGATCAGCCATCAACTGATGCTGCGCGCCGGTATGATCCGCAAGCTGGCTTCTGGCCTGTACACCTGGTTGCCCATGGGCTTGAAGGTGATGCGCAAGGTTGAAGCAATCGTTCGCGAAGAAATGAACGCTGCCGGTTCTCTGGAAGTGTTGATGCCGAGCACCCAACCGGCTGAGCTGTGGCAGGAATCCGGGCGCTGGGAAGAGTACGGCCCGGAATTGCTGCGCTTCAAGGACCGTCATGGCCGCGACTTCTGCGCTGGCCCGACCCACGAAGAAGTCATCACCGACCTGATGCGCAACGAGTTGAGCAGCTATAAACAGCTGCCCCTCAACCTGTATCAGATCCAGACCAAGTTCCGTGATGAGATCCGCCCACGCTTCGGCTTGATGCGCGGCCGCGAGTTCATCATGAAGGATGCGTATTCGTTCCACGCCGACCAGGCGTCCTTGCAGGTCACCTACGACCGCATGCACACCGCCTACTGCAACGTGTTCACGCGCCTGGGCCTGAAATTCCGCCCGGTTGAAGCGGACAACGGCTCCATCGGCGGCGCCGGCTCCCACGAGTTCCACGTACTGGCCGAGTCCGGCGAAGACGATATCGTGTTCAGCAACGGTTCCGACTACGCGGCGAACATCGAGAAAGCCGAAGCCGTGCCACGGGAAACCTCCCGTCCAGCGCCGGCTGAAGAGCTGCGCCTGGTGGACACCCCGGACACCAAGACCATCGCGGCGCTGGTGGAAAAATTCAATCTGCCGATTGAAAAGACCATCAAGACCCTGATCGTTCACGCCGAGGAAGCCGGCAAGCTGATCGCCCTGGTGATCCGTGGCGACCACGAACTCAACGAGATCAAGGCGGCCCAGCAACCTGGCGTGGCCAGCCCGCTGGTCATGGCCTCCGATGCCGAACTGCGCGACGCCATTGGCGCCGGTGCCGGTTCCCTGGGCCCGCTGAACCTGCCGCTGCCGATCATCATCGACCGTTCGGTCGAGCTGATGAGCGACTTCGGTATCGGCGCGAACATCGACGACAAGCACTACTTCGGCGTGAACTGGGAGCGCGACTTGCCGGTGCCGACCGTGGCCGACCTGCGTAACGTGGTCGCCGGTGACCCAAGCCCGGATGGCAAGGGCACCCTGGAAATCAAGCGCGGCATTGAAGTCGGGCACATCTTCCAGCTGGGTAACAAGTACAGCAAGGCGATGAAGTGCGAAGTGCTGGGCGAAAACGGCAAGCCGATCACCCTGGAAATGGGTTGCTACGGCATTGGCGTATCGCGCGTGGTTGCCGCTGCCATCGAGCAGAACAACGACGAGAAAGGCATTATCTGGAGTGACGCCCTGGCGCCGTTCCAGGTAGCCCTGGTGCCGCTGCGCTATGAAACCGAGCAGGTCCGTGAAGCCACCGACAAGCTGTACGCCGAACTGACGGCCGCCGGTTTTGAAGTGTTGCTGGATGACCGCGACAAGAAAACCAGCCCAGGCATCAAGTTCGCCGACATGGAACTGATTGGCATCCCGCACCGGATCGTGGTCAGCGACCGTGGCCTGGCTGATGGCAATCTGGAATACAAGAGCCGGACCGAAGCCGAAGCCCAACCGTTGCCGGTGGCTGACGTGCTGTCTTTCCTTCAGGCGCGTATTCGTCGCTGAAAACCAGATCAAGAGAAGTCATGTTCAAGCGAAACACCAGAGCCCTGGGGGGCGCCGCCTTGTGCGGCGCCCTGCTGGTCAGCGGCTGCGCCAACCAGATGTCGCAACGCAGTGAGCACGAGGAGCGGGTCGAGCGTAAATTGCTCGACCACAGCCTGCAGATCGATGTAGGCGAACCCAAAGTGCTGGAGCTGCCGCAACGCCGGGTTCGCATTCACGAGCAAAAGACCTTTGAGGTCACCGAATTCGAAGTCACCCGTCGTTACGACCGCTACACCCCCTACCAGCCCTGGCGCAAACTCTATGAGCTGCCGCTGGGCGCAGTCGCGTTGGTGGCAGGCGCGGGCGCCAACGTGGCGAATATCTTCGCCCTCGGCAACCTGCCGACCAGCATGACGCACGATTGGCTGAGCTACGGCATCGACGGCCTCAACCCGTTCATGAACGTGCAATCCCATGGGCGCGCGCAACAGAACCTGGCGGGGATCGATGAAGTCCAGCGCGACAAGCGTGTGGAGTATTCGAGCCTGCCCTGGAGCGAGCGCCCGGTACAGGTCACCGCCGGCAAGCAAGTGTATGAACTGACCACCGACCGCAACGGCGTACTGCGCCTGAACCTGTTGGACAGCCCGTTCGCCGAGCAGGATCTGAACCGCATCAGCACCTTGAAGATCAGCGTGGAAGATAGCCAGGACGACGTGCATTCGGACTCGACCCTGGCCGTGAGCAACACACTGCGTGGCAAGTTGCTGGAAGCCCACAGACTGATCTACGACGACCTGGAAGACGACGAAGTCAGCCAGTGGGTCCACCGCGTCAAGCGCCTGTCGGAGCTGGGCCTGGAGGAAGAAGCCAGCGAACTGGAACAGAGCCTGATCGAACTGACCCGCAATGATCCGGAGTTGCAGCAGGAATTCCTGCAAGCGCTGACCAAGGATGCGGGGCGACTCGTCGCAGATCCTGGCGCGCGCTGAGCCCTCAGGAGCACTAAAGGGCTAATGTGGGAGGGGGCAAGTCGAATCGTCGCACCGCCCCTCCCACATTTTTGTTTCCGGGTCTACCACGAGAGCTCGAGCTGTTCGTTACCGCTGCTCAAGTCGAGCAACCGCACCCCAATCCCCAGCAATCGCACCGGCTTGCCACCGCGATTGAACGCCTGGGTCATCAGTTGTTGATAACTCTCCAGGTCCCGCCCTGCCCCCGCCTGCTCCAGGGTGGTCTGGGTAAAGTCATGAAACTTCACTTTGACGAACGGCTTACCCGCGCGGTAACTGCTGTCGATGCGCGCTATACGCCCAGCCAGGGTTTCCATCAGCTCGGGCAGTCTCGCCAGACAACTTGAGAGATCTGGTAGATCCACATCGTAGGTGTTTTCCACACTGATCGATTGCCGGCGACTGTCGTTCTGCACCACGCGGTCATCTATCCCACGGGCCAGACTCCACAGCCGCTCGCCAAAACTGCCGAATTCGCGCACCAGCGCCAGCTTGTTCCATTCGCGCAATTGCAGGCAGTCTTCGATCCCCATGCGCGCCAGCTTGTCTGCGGTCACCTTGCCCACGCCGTGCAGTTTTTTTACCGGCAGTATCGACACAAAGTCTTCGACCTGGTCCGGAGTGATCACAAACAAGCCGTTGGGTTTCTTCCAGTCACTGGCGATCTTGGCCAGAAACTTGTTGGGCGCCACACCGGCGGACACGGTGATATGCAATTGATTGGAGACCCGGCGCCGAATGTCCTGGGCGATACGCGTGGCGCTGCCGCCAAAATGCGGGCTGTCGGAAACATCCAGGTAGGCCTCATCCAGGGAGAGCGGCTCGATCAGGTCGGTGTAGTCGCGAAAGATGCTCTGGATTTCCTTCGACGCTTCCTTATAGGCATCCATGCGCGGCTTGACGATGGTCAGGTCCGGGCAGAGCTTCAAGGCATGACGCGACGACATGGCCGAGCGCACCCCGTAGGCCCGCGCTTCGTAGTTACAGGTGGCAATCACGCCGCGCCGATCTGCCGAACCGCCCACCGCCAGGGGCTTTTGTGCCAGGCTCGGGTTATCGCGCATCTCGATGGCGGCGTAGAAGCAATCACAGTCGACATGGATGATTTTGCGCTGCGTCATATATATAGAAGGGAGTGCAATCCAACGGGCGGTCAGTATCGCACTCACACCTGTATATAGCACCAGTAGTTTGAATCTTCCGCGCAAGCGGTAGGAAATAGCCCAGGTAGATTTATTTTCTCAATCGAAATCAGCCTACCAATAGAGCTGAAAGCCTCGGCCCGACTGGCCCGCAGCCCTTTCCAAAACCTTGATGGAGAGGTAAGCGATTGAACCACAAGCGCTTTTCTTCGATTGATAGGTTGACACCCCTGCGTTCCGCTGTAGAATGCCGACACACAGACGCGGGATGGAGCAGTCTGGTAGCTCGTCGGGCTCATAACCCGAAGGTCGTCGGTTCAAATCCGGCTCCCGCAACCACTTTAAGTACACGTCAATCACCGCCACGACCTAACCGTCGCGGCGGTGTTTTCGTTTGTGTCGACTTTAACGACTGAAGACTGAGGACGATGGCCGCGCCCGGTTTCAGCTCGATTGTTTGACAAAGATCAACGTTATGTGCAGCCCTCGATTGGTAACGTCTACCACGATGGGCAAACGTCGGTATTCACCAGCAACAACGTGATCGCGTTTGCGTCTCGCCGCCCGACAGGTGCATGTGTGCGCCTCAATCGACCCTCACGCCCCCACGTTCAAGGATCGGATCATGACGGCCAGCCCGAGTAACGATGCAAAGTGGTCTTGGCGGCGTGCCGCAAGGATTTTTCTGATCCTTGTCATCGTCTTGGCAGCCGGCGCCGGCGGCGCTTGGTACTGGTGGCAGAGCCAGCAGGGCAAGTTGCCTGAGGGCATTGTATTCGGGAACGGTCGCATCGAATCCGACCAAGTCGACATCGCCGCGAAGTTGGCCGGACGCGTGCGCGAGGTGCTGGCCCGGGAAGGCGATCTCGTCACCGAAGGCCAGGTGCTCGCCCGCCTCGATACCACGGAGCTGCAAGCGCAACGCGCCAAATATGCTGCCGACGTGGCGTCCGAGGAAGCCTCGATGCTCGAGGCAAAGGCGACGGTCGTGCAACGACAGGCGGAACTGACCCTCAAGGAAGCAAAGCTGCGCCGAGCCCTCAAGCTGGTCGTCACCGGGGCGATCAGTGAGGACAACCGCGATGAGGCACAGGGCGAACGCGATTCTGCGCGCGCCGTTCTCGACGCCGCACAAAAGACCGTGACCGCGCGCGAGCGGTCGGTCGTGGCCGCACAAGCCCTGGTTGATCAGACCGACGCCCAGATCGCCGACACCATTCTTGTGGCGCCGTTGCAGGGGCGTGTTCTTTATCGCCTCATCAACCCTGGGGAAGTCGTTTCGGCGGGCGGAAAGGTGCTGACGATCATCGACCTGTCCGAGATCTACATGGAGATTTATCTCCCCTCCGAACAGGCCATGCGCGTAACGATCGGGTCGGCCGCGCGAATTGTGTTCGACGGCGCTGACTTCGCCGTCCCGGCCAAAGTAAGTTTCGTGTCGCCGGACGCTCAGTTCACGCCCAAGCAGGTCGAGACGCGCAGCGAGCGCGACAAGCTCATGTTCCGGGTCAAGCTGCGCATCCCGCCAAGCCTCATCGCGCGCCACCTCAACCAAGTGAAAACGGGGACCCGCGGCATCGGCTATGTGCGCCTCGATCCGAACCCGCCCAATTGGCCGGACAACCTGCAAAAACGCATTCAGGGCGATCCTGTTGATGCCGAGGATTAACAATGGAGGCCCGCGCATCGCTGATCGCCGAGGTTTCCAACGCGACCCATACCTATGGCAAGGTTCGAGCGCTCGACAATGTATCGCTCGAACTGCCGAGCGGCTTGATGACGGGCATCATCGGCCCTGACGCCGCCGGCAAGTCCACGCTGCTCGGCCTGATCGCCGGCGCGCGGAAGATGCAGACCGGATCGGTCGAGGTCCTCGGCGGCAGCATGAGCAGTGCCCGGCATCGCCGCTCCGTCTGCACACGCATTGCCTATATGCCGCAAGGACTCGGTAAAAACCTCTATCAGGAGATCAGCGTCCGCGAGAACCTGGCCTTCTTCGCCACCCTCTTCGGTCTGTCCGCGTCGGAACGTGAAGCACGCACACAGCGTCTGGCGGCGGCGATCGGCTTGCTGCCGTTTCTCGATCGACCTGCCGGAAAGCTCTCGGGCGGCATGAAGCAAAAGCTCGGCCTGTGCTGCGCGCTCATTCACGACCCCGACCTGCTCATTCTCGATGAGCCGACGACCGGCGTCGATCCGTTGTCACGCCGACAGTTCTGGGACCTGATCAGCGAACTGCGGCGCGAGCGTCCGACGATGAGTGTCGTCATCTCCACCGCTTATATGGACGAAGCGGGCCAATGCGATTGGCTCATCGCGATGGATCACGCACGCGTGCTTGCCTGCGGCACCGCGGATGAGCTGCGCGCGAAGACCGGCCAGCAAGACATGGAAGCGGTGTTTGCCGCCCTGCAGCCGGGGCAAAAATCGACGTCACTGCGATTCGTCATTCCGCCACGCAAACCCAGCACCGAGGCGCCGGTCATTGTTGCGAAGAATCTGACGCGCCGCTTCGGCAGCTTCACCGCGGTCGATAACGTCAGCTTCGCCATCGAGCGCGGAGAAATCTTCGGCTTCCTCGGTTCGAACGGCAGCGGCAAGACCACGACCATGAAGATGCTGACCGGACTACTGGCACCGAGCGAGGGGGAGGCCGAGGTGTGCGGAAAACCTGTCGATGCCAACGACCTGTCGGTCCGCCAGCGCGTCGGTTTCATGTCGCAATCGTTCTCGCTCTATGGCGAACTCACCGTGCGGCAAAACCTGCGTCTGCATGCGCGCCTTTTTCATCTGGCCCCGGACCAGGCTAACGAGCGTATCGCCAAGCTCATAGTCGATGTCGGCCTTGTCGACTATGCCGACACCGAAGCGAACTCGCTGCCGCTCGGTGTGCGCCAGCGCCTCTCGCTGGCCGTGGGGATCGTGCACGATCCCGAGTTGCTGATCCTTGACGAGCCCACTTCGGGCGTCGATCCGTTGGCGCGCGATGAATTCTGGCGCTTGCTCGGCGACCTCTCGCGAACCCGCAATGTCACGATCTTCGTCTCCACGCATTTCATGAGCGAGGCAATGCGCTGCGACCGCATCTCATTGATGCATGCGGGTCGTGTCCTCGTCTGCGACACGCCGCAAAACGTCATTACCTCCAAGGGCAGCGCGAACCTCGAAGAGGCGTTCATCGCCTATATCGAGGCTGCCGAGCCGTCTACGCCCGCGCCCCCCGTGGCCGATGCCGAAGCGCAGACCCAGCAGGATGCGGCGACGTTGTCGCCCAGCCGCTCGACCTTCATGCCGCTGCGCCGCCTGCTCGCCTTTGCCAAGTGCGAGACGTTGTCGCTTGTACGCGATCCGGTGCGGCTTGCCTTTGCCTTCCTTGGCTCCTTCATCATGCTGTTGATCTTCGGTTTCGGCGTCTCCAGCGATGTGACCAATCTCACCTATGCGGCCTTCGACCACGACGACACGCCAGAGAGCAGAGCCTATCTCGCCAATTACTCGAGCTCTCGATACTTCATCGAAAAGACGCCGATCCACAGTGTCGACGAAATGCAACGGCGCCTGAAGTCGAACGACATCACACTGGCCCTCGAAATTCCTCCTGGCTTCGGGCGCCTGGTAAAGCGCGGCTCGGATTGGCAGGTGTCGGCCTGGATCGACGGCGCCAACACCTCGCGCGCCGCCACCATCGAGGGTTACGTGGAATCGGCGCACAATCTCTTCGCCGAAGAGAGAAAACGGCAGTCCAGCGACGTAGCGAGCACGAAACCAACGACCAGCATCGTGATCCGCAACCGTTACAACCCGACGGCCGAGAGCATCTATGCGATCGGGCCGGCCGTGCCGGCGATGTTGCTCATGATGTTTCTCGCCATTCTCACAGCGGTCAGCGTTGCCCGCGAAAAGGAGATCGGCACGATCACGAACTTCTATGCCACACCCACGACGCGCCTGGAGTTCCTGGTCGGCAAGCAACTGCCCTATATTGGCGTCGGCATGATCAATTTCTTCATCATGACCGCGACCGTGCTATTCATCTTCGATGTTCCGCTGAAGGGCGACGGTCTCGCACTGACCCTGGGCGCGCTGTTCTATGTGGCGGCGGCCACCGGTTATGGGCTGTTCATCTCGACCTTCACCTCGAGCCAGGTCGCAGCGGTGTTCGCCGGAGCGGTGCTGTCGATGCTGCCGACCATGCAGTTCTCCGGCATGATGCAACCCGTCTCGACGCTTGAGGGCGGCGCTCGCCTCATGGGGTACCTCTGGCCGACGAGCTATTACATGCACATGAGTGTCGGAGCGTTCACCAAGGGACTTGGCTTCACCGACATGGTTAACGACCTGCTGGCGCTGACCCTGTTTTGCCCGGCCTTCTTATTGCTGTCCGCGCTGCTCCTGCGCAAACAGGAGAAATAAGATGCAGAGTCTCTCCAACATTTTCTGGCTCGGCGTCAAAGATCTGCGCACCCTCTCGAAGGACGTGATGATGATCCTCTTCATCATCTATTCCTTCGGCCTCAGCATTTATATGCAGTCGACCGGAGCCGGCGAGACCGTCAACAATGCCTCCGTGGCGATCGTCGACGAGGACAACTCCAGCCTGTCGCGATCGATTGCCGGGCTGTTCTATCCCCCGTACTTCCAGGCGGCCAAAATGATCAGCGCCGCCGACATCGATCGCGGCATGGACAACGGCCTTTACACCCTCGTCGTCGTCATTCCTCCGCGCTTTGAAGCGGATGTGCGCAAGGGGCGCGATATTGAAGTCCAGGTCAACGCAGACGCCACCGCAGTCCAGCAGGCGTCCTTGGGGTCGGGCTATATCCAGAACATGGTGAGCGAAGAGGTCACGCGCTACCGACAGGAGATGGCGCAAACCACCGGGCTCTCCTCGGATCTCGTCATCCGCCGCGCGTTCAATGCCAACGGCACACAATCCTGGTTCCGCGCGATCGTCGGCCTTGCCGATCAGTTGTCGATGCTGATCATTATCCTGACCGGCGCGGCGCTCTTGCGCGAGCGGGAGCACGGCACGATCGAGCACCTGCTGGTGATGCCGTTGACGGCCTTCGAGATAGCGCTCGCCAAAGTATGGTCGAGCGGGCTGGTGATCTTCGTCGGCTTCATCTGCTCGCTGTTATTCGTGGTCGAGGGTCTCCTCGACGTTCCGATTGCCGGCTCGCGCGGTGTCCTGCTGCTCGGCACCCTCATCTATATCTTCGCCACGGCAGCGATCGGCATCTTCCTTGGCACCCTCGCCCGCACCATGGCGCAATTTGCCCTGCTGATGATGATGGCCGTAATGCCGATGATGATGCTGTCGGGCGGCATGTCGCCGATCGAGAGCCAGCCGCAATGGGTCCAGTACGTGACGTGGTTTTTCCCGTCGCGGCACTATGTGAGCTTCATGCAGGCGATCGTGTATCGAGGCGCGGGCCTCGACATCGTCTGGAAAGAGTTCGTGACGGTCCTGGTGATGGGCGTGACGTTTCTCGCGGCGAGTTTGCTGCTGTTCCGTCAGTCCGTTGCGACCTTGCGGTAAGCCTTTTCTTGTACCGGCCTGTTTTAGGTCGAGACGATTGTCCGACAAAAAGCCTTTCCCTTACGCGCACTTACCCCACATAGTCGAGATTCAACGGTCAATTCACACTTATTTGACCCATCGCCCCATTAATGGTTGACACCCCGCCGCTTGGCTGTAGAATGCCGCCCACAGACGCGGGATGGAGCAGTCTGGTAGCTCGTCGGGCTCATAACCCGAAGGTCGTCGGTTCAAATCCGGCTCCCGCAACCAAACATCAAAAAAGGCTACTCGAAAGAGTGGCCTTTTTTGTATCCGGCAAAAAAGTTCTTCTGAAACAATGGCATGGCATCTTTCATGAAACCGTAGACGGTTCGTGGAGTCCATTTCATCGCACGCTAGGCTTAATCCTTCTACGACCAATGGCCGCAGTCGCCGCATCCGGTGATCCGCGTTAATATTTGTAATTATTTTGTCCATAGGGATTGGTAACTTGGCTGGATACCCCCATCCTGTCGCGCACAATCCACGAGGTGATTGATGCGCGCCAACTCGTCTGAACCACAAGACTCCGTCACAGCGACACAACCGATCACTCCCACCCGTTTGCGCTGGCTGGATCTGTTAAGCAAGTATCGGCAACCCATCGGGCTGGCCGTGACGCTGCTGCTGTTCGCAATCGCCCTGATCGCCTGCCGACACCTGCTGCTGGAACTGGATCTCTACGCCCTCCACGACTCGATCCTGGAAGTGCCCAAGCCGGCCTTGCTGGGCGCGTTAGCTGCCGCCATCGGCGGTTTCATCATTCTATTGGGCTATGAGTTTTCCGGCGCGCGCTATGCCGGGGTGAAACTGCCCGCCAAGACCCTCGCCCTCGGCGGTTTTACCGCCTTTGCCATCGGCAACGCCATTGGCCTGTCGATGCTCTCGGGCGGTTCGGTGCGTTACCGTTTATATGCGCGCCATGGCATCGGGGCTTCGGAAGTCGCCCATATGACCGTGTTCGCCAGCCTCGCACTGGGCTGCGCCCTGCCGCCGCTGGCTGCATTGGCCACCTTGAGCAACTTGCCCGCCGCTTCCGCCGCCCTGCATGTGTCGCAAGGCTTGCTCGGCGCTATCTCCGGTGCCGTGTTGCTGCTGTCGGCCGCGCTGTGCATCGGTATTTATCGCCGGCGCCTGCCAGAACAACCCTACCCGGACAACCTGCTGGTCAAGATTGGCCGTCGCACCCTGCGCCTGCCCGGTCGGCGCCTGACGCTCCTGCAACTGATCATCACCGCCCTGGACGTCGCCGCTGCCGCCACCGTCCTTTATATGCTGCTACCGGAAGCGCCACCCTTCGGCCCGTTCCTGCTGGTGTACCTGCTGGCGCTGGCCGCCGGCGTACTCAGCCATGTACCGGGTGGCGTCGGGGTGTTCGAGGCGATCCTGCTCGCGGCCTTTGCCGACAAACTCGGTGCCGCGCCATTGGCCGCCGCCCTGCTGCTGTATCGCATGATCTATGTGGTGCTGCCGCTGCTGGTCGCCTGTGTGTTCCTGCTGGTCAACGAGGCCCAGCGCCTGTTCCAGACCCAGCAGAGTCTGCGCGTGGCTTCGGGCCTGGCAGCGCCGGTGCTGGCCGTACTGGTTTTTTTGTCCGGCGTGGTCCTGCTGTTTTCCGGCGCTACGCCGGAGATCGACTCACGCCTGGAAAACATCGGCTTCCTGATTCCCCACCGCCTGATTGACGCCTCGCACTTTGGCGCGAGCCTGATCGGCGTGTTGTGCCTGCTGTTGGCCCAGGGTCTGCGTCGACGCTTGTCGGCGGCCTGGATGTTGACCATGGTGCTGCTACTGACCGGCGCCCTGCTCTCACTGCTCAAGGGCTTCGACTGGGAAGAAGCCAGCCTGATGACCATGACTGCGGTATTGCTGGCGATCTTCCGCCGCTCCTTCTACCGCGCCAGCCGCTTGACTGAATTGCCGTTCTCGCCGTTGTACCTGGTGGCCAGTGTGTGCGTGCTCGGAGCGTCTATCTGGCTGCTGCTGTTTGCCTATCAAGATGTACCGTATAGCCACCAATTGTGGTGGCAGTTCACCCTCGACGCCAACGCCCCGCGCGGCCTGCGCTCGCTGCTGGGGGCTGCGGTGCTGCTGGTGATCGTGTCGCTGACCTGGCTACTGCGTACCGCGCGCCCGGTGATCCACCTGCCGACGCCGGAAGAAATGGAACGCGCCACCAAGATCCTGATGGCCTCATCGCAACCCGACGGCGGCCTGGCGCTGACCGGCGACAAGGCGCTGCTGTTCCACCCCAACGATGAAGCCTTCCTGATGTACGCCCGTCGCGGGCGCAGCCTGGTGGCCTTGTACGACCCGATCGGCCCGACCCAACCCCGTGCCGAGATGATCTGGCAGTTCCGCGACCTGTGCGACATCCACCATGCGCGCCCGGTGTTCTACCAGGTACGCGCGGAAAACCTGCCGTACTACATGGACATCGGCCTGACCGCGATCAAGCTGGGCGAAGAAGCCCGCGTCGACCTGAAACGCTTTGACCTGGAAGCCAAGGGCAAAGAGATGAAGGATTTGCGCTACACCTGGAACCGTGGAACCCGGGACGGCTTGTCCCTGGAAATCCACGAACCGGGCACGGCGCCGATGGACGAACTCAAGGTCATTTCCGACGCCTGGCTGACCGGCAAGAACGTGCGGGAAAAGGGCTTTTCCCTGGGACGTTTCAGCGACGACTACCTCAAGCACTTTCGCATCGCGATCATTCGCTTCGAAGGGCACCCGGTTGCCTTCGCCAACCTGCTCGAGACCTACAACCACGACCTGGCCAGCCTCGACCTGATGCGCGCCCACCCCGACGCGCCAAAGTTGACCATGGAATTCATGATGGTCGGCCTGATTCAACACTATAAGAATCATGGTTATGCTCGCTTCAGCCTCGGCATGGTGCCATTGTCGGGCCTGCAACCTCGCCGTGGCGCGCCGCTGACCCAACGTCTGGGCTCGATGGTGTTCCGTCGTGGCGAGCAACTGTATAACTTCCAAGGTTTGCGCCGCTTCAAAGACAAGTTCCAGCCTGACTGGGAACCCCGTTACATGGCCGTGCCCGCAGGACTTGATCCGCTGGTGGCACTGGCCGATACCGCCGCCCTGATCGCGGGCGGCTTGACTGGATTGGTGAAACGCTGATGATTCGACGCTCCTGGCGGTATGTATTGGCTTCTGTGGTGGTGCTCGCCGTAGCCCTGGGCGGCGGCTATTGGTACTGGAACCGCCCTGCCCCGCAGCCGACCCTGGAGCAGTTGCCCCAGGCCGATGGCTCGGTGATGACCCGCGTGACCCCCGCCGGCACCCCGAAAGCCCGCGTGGCCGTGGCGGTAATGGCCGACGAGACCCTGACCGACAGCCAACTGATTGCCCTGAGCCAGGGCGGCAAGGCGCAACTCGTCCAGGTGATCCTGCCCAAGGATGACTGCACGCTGCAGCAACAGGCACTGCAAGGCGCCCTGAGTCAGCTCAAGGGCCCCGCGACCCTGGTCAGCGGCATCGGCCCTGGCGCCGCCCTCGCCTGGCGCTGGCTGGCTACACAGAACGACGACAAGGCAAATGCGATCTCCGTCGGCTTCGCCCTGGTACAGGAAGGCTGTAAAGACCCACTGCCAAAGACCGCCGCCCACGGCAACTGGCTGGTGGCATGGAACGACAACCCTGACGATGAAAGCGCCAGTTTCGTGCGCGACACCCCCCGCGCCACCACCAGCATCAGCGACTACGACATTCACTACCCGCAAGTGCTGAATAACGAACTGCGCAAGCAACTGGTGGGTTCGGACAACGGCGGCCTGGCGATTCCGGTCGTGGAAGTCCCCGCCGGCCAAGCCAAGGACACCGTGACCCTGTTCCTCTCCGGTGACGGCGGTTGGCGTGACCTCGACCGCGACGTAGCCGGTGAAATGGCCAAGATCGGCTACCCGGTCGTAGGCATCGACACTCTGCGCTACTACTGGCAGCACAAGACCCCGGAGCAAAGCGCCAAGGACCTCAGCGAGCTGATGCAGCACTATCGGCAGAAATGGGGCACCAAGCGCTTTGTGCTGACGGGCTATTCGTTCGGCGCCGACGTATTGCCGGCCATCTACAACCGCATGCCGGAAAACGAGCAGCAACGCGTCGACGCGATCATCCTGCTGGCGTTTGCGCGCACCGGCAGCTTTGAAATCGAAGTGGAAGGTTGGCTGGGCAATGCCGGCAAAGAAGCCGCGACCGGCCCTGAAATGGCCAAGCTACCGGCGGACAAGGTGGTGTGCATCTACGGTGCCGAAGAGGTCGACGAGAGCGGCTGCACCGACAAGACCGCCGTGGGCGAAGCGATAAAGCTGCCAGGCGGGCACCACTTCGATGAGAACTACCCGGCGCTGGCCAAGCGCCTGGTGGATATCATCGTCAAGCACCAGGCCAAGACCGAGTAATCCTGCGCTGTACGCAAACCCAATGTGGGAGGGGGCTTGCTCCCGATAGCTGAGTGTCAGTCAGTGATCCTGTGACTGACCCACCGCCATCGGGAGCAAGCCCCCTCCCACATTGGTTTGTGGTGTGGGTTGGAACTAGCGCGGTTCGATATGCGCAATCATCAACTGCACGGTTTCCTGGCCACGGAACTCGTTCACGTCGAGCTTGTAGGCCAACTCCACCCAACGCACGGTCGGGTTCGGCCAGACCTCACGGTCCACCCCAAACGCAATACCGTCGAGTTTCACTGACCCGCATTCACTCTTGAGCACCACTTTCAGGTGCCGCTCCCCCACCACACGCTGCTCTACCAGCTGAAACACACCATGAAACAACGGCTCGGGGAAGTGCTGCCCCCATGGGCCGGCATGCCGCAGCGCGCGCGCCAACTCCAGGTGAAACTCTTCCACCGCCAGGGTGCCGTCGGACAACAGCCGCCCGGTCAAGTCTTCTTCGCGCAGTTGCCGACGCACTTCGGCATCAAAGGCTTCGGCAAACAGGGGGAAGTTCGCCTCGGGCAATGTCAGGCCTGCCGCCATGGCGTGGCCGCCATATTTGCTGATCAGGTTGGGATGCTGGCTTGCCACCACCGCCAGCGCATCCCGGATGTGAAAGCCCTGTACAGAGCGGCCTGAGCCCTTGAGCAGGCCATCACCGGCGTCGGCAAAGGCGATGGTCGGACGGAAATAGCGCTCTTTCATGCGCGAAGCCAGAATCCCGATCACGCCTTGGTGCCACTCCGGGTCGAACAGGCACAAGCCATACGGCATCGACTCCAGCGGCAAGTCCTTGAGCTGGGCCAGGGCTTCGCGCTGCATGCCTTGTTCGATGGATTTGCGGTCCTGGTTCATGCCGTCCAGTTGCGCGGCCATTTCCCGTGCGGCGGCGAAATCCGTGGTGAGCAGGCATTCGATGCCCAGGCTCATATCGTCCAGGCGACCGGCGGCATTGAGCCGTGGCCCGAGGATAAAACCGAGGTCGGTGGACGTGATGCGAGCATGGTCACGCTTGGCCACTTCGAGGATCGCCTTGATCCCCGGCCGCGCGCGACCGGCGCGGATGCGTTCCAGCCCCTGGTGGACCAGGATGCGGTTGTTGGCGTCCAACGGCACCACGTCGGCGACGCTGCCCAGGGCGACGAGGTCGAGCAACTCGCCAAGGTTCGGCTGCGGTTTTTTCTCGTACCACCCCAAACTGCGCAAACGGGCACGCAGGGCCATCAATACATAAAAGATCACCCCAACCCCGGCCAACGCCTTGCTGGGAAACTCACAGCCCGGCTGGTTGGGGTTGACGATAGCGTCCGCCGCCGGCAATTCATCCCCCGGCAAGTGGTGGTCGGTCACCAGCACTTTGAGCCCCGCCGCCTTCGCTGCCGCCACGCCTTCGACGCTGGAGATGCCGTTATCCACGGTGATCAGCAACTGCGGCTCGCGCTGCAGGGCCACGGCGACGATTTCCGGCGTCAGGCCGTAGCCGAATTCAAAGCGGTTGGGTACCAGGTAATCGACATGGGCCGCACCGAGCAAGCGCAGGCCCAGGGTGCCCACCGTACTGGCGGTGGCGCCGTCGGCGTCGAAGTCGCCGACGATAAGGATGCGCTGGCGCTGCTCCAAGGCCGTCACCAGCAGGTCTACCGCCGCGTCGATGCCCTTGAGTTGTTGATAAGGGATCAACCGCGCCAGGCTCTTGTCCAGCTCGGCCTCCGTCGCTACCCCGCGCGCGGCGTAGAGGCGGGTCAACAGCGGTGGCAGTTCACCGAGAAACGGCAGGACAGCGGGTAACGGGCGGGGATCGATACGCATGGGACGCTGGAGAATTCTCTGTAGGGGAAATATTAGCGGCAGGCTTCAAGCTCTAGCTCAACCGCGCTCGCCGACCAGCCATTGCAGTTGCACTTCGTGCTGGCCGCGGTCGTCGGTGACGAAGATCGTGCCTTCGCTGATCATCACGTCCCACTTGATCACGCGGGGCATGTCCTTGGCCAAGGTCTCGAGGACTTCTTGCGGTACGGCAGCGATGTGTACGTTTTTCAGGTTTTTCGCCACCGGAACCACTTTGCCTTCCCACACGCGCAGGCTGCCGTAAGCCAGCAGACTGGTGCGTTCGGTGCGACGCGAGCACCACGTCAGGCGATCGGCATCGGGCTGGCCGACTTCGATCCAGTGCAAAACCCGATCATCCAGACTTTTTTCCCACAGGGCTGGCTCGTCTACATCTGACAGACCACGGCCGAACGACAGTTGCTCGTTGTACCAAAGGGCATAGGCCAGCAGACGCACGGTCATGCGCTCTTCGGTTTCCGAAGGGTGGCGGGCGATGGTCTGTTTGACACTCTCGTACACCGAGCGATCGAGGTCGGTGAGGTTGAGTTCGAATTTGTAGGTCGTGGACGGCTGGGCCATGAACGGACTTCTAGAGACAGGAAAAGGCTGGCAGTCTAACCGATGGCGAGGCTATTCAACGAATGCTGCGCTGCATCATCCTTATCCCTGCGCCGCTCGGCTATGTTAAAAGGCATCACACCACTGTGCTGCGTATGAAAGGTTCCTCATGTCGTTTAACGCCAAACCGCTTGCCGGCCTGAAGGTCATCGAACTCGGCACCCTGATCGCCGGCCCGTTCGCCTCACGCATTTGCGCCGAGTTCGGCGCCGAAGTGATCAAGGTCGAATCCCCGGACGGCGGCGACCCGCTGCGCAAATGGCGCAAGCTGTACGAAGGCACCTCGCTGTGGTGGTTCGTGCAGGCGCGCAACAAAAAATCACTGACGCTGAACCTCAAACACCCGGACGGCCTGGCGATCCTCAAGCAGTTGCTGGCGGACGCCGACATCCTGATCGAAAACTTCCGCCCTGGCGTCCTGGAAAAGCTCGGCCTGAGCTGGGACACCTTACATGCGCTGAACCCGAAGTTGGTGATGGTGCGTCTCTCGGGCTTTGGCCAGACCGGGCCGATGAAAGATCAACCGGGGTTTGGCGCGGTAGGCGAATCGATGGGCGGGCTGCGTTACATCACCGGTTTTGAAGACCGCCCGCCGGTGCGCACCGGTATTTCCATCGGCGATTCCATTGCCGCCCTGTGGGCGGTGATCGGCGCGCTGATGGCGTTGCGGCATCGCGAGGTCAACGGCGGGCTGGGCCAGGTGGTTGATGTGGCACTGTATGAAGCCATCTTCGCCATGATGGAAAGCATGATCCCGGAGTTCGATGTGTTCGGGTTCATTCGCGAGCGCACCGGTAACATCATGCCCGGCATCACACCGTCCTCGATCCACACCAGCGCGGACGGCAAGCATGTGCAGATCGGCGCAAATGGCGATGCGATCTTCAAACGCTTCATGTCCGCCATCGGCCGCGAGGATTTGGCCAACGACCCGCAATTGGCCAGTAATGACGGGCGTGACGAGCGCCGCGACGAGCTGTATGGCGTGATTGATCGCTGGGTCAATTCGCTATCGCTGGAACACGTGATCGAGCAGCTCAACAAGGCTGAGGTGCCAGCCAGCCGCATCTACAGCGCCGAAGACATGCTCGGGGACCCGCAATTTCTGGCGCGGGAAATGTTCCTCAACGCGCAACTGCCCGACGGCAAAGCCTTCAAGATGCCAGGTATCGTGCCCAAACTCTCCGACACGCCGGGCAGTTGTGAGTGGGTGGGGCCGCAACTGGGTGAACACAACAGCGTGGTATTGGGAGAGTTGGGCTATGACGCGGCTGCCATCATCCGCTTGCGTGAGCAAGGAGCGATCTGATGGTGCGCTCAAGATAGTGGCTCGCCGCTGGCTGTTGCGCCTGTGCGCCCCTTTGCTGGGACTTTTGCCGCTGCCGACCCAGGCGGCGCAAACCTTGATCTGGCTGGTGCGAGACCTGCCACCGTTGACGATCTTCGAAGGTCCGCAAAAAGGCCAGGGCGCCATCGACAAATTGTTGCCGATGCTGATGGAGCGCCTGCCGGAGTATCAGCACCAGGTCCAGCACGTCAACCGTGCCCGGAGCATGCAGATGCTCCAGGCGCCCTCCCTCACCTGCGACCCTACCCTGATGTGGACGCCGGAGCGGACCCAATGGATTGTATATTCCGACCAGGTGTTTTCCGTGGTGAGCAACGGCGTGGTCGTCCGCCAGCAAAACCGTGAAGTGTTGGCGCCCTTTGTCGCGCAAGGCAAGGTCGACCTGGAAGCGATGCTACGGGACAAGAGCACACGCCTGGGCATCATCGCCGAGCGCAGTTACGGGCCATTCATCGACGGCATGTTGCGGCATGGCGACACGCACAATCGGGTGATGCACTACGGCAACGACGCCTTGGGCAGCCTGCTGCAAATGCAGCGCCTGGGACGCCTGGAAGGGGTACTGGGTTACTGGACCGAAATTCGCTATCACGCATTGCAACAAGGTATTGATCCCGAGGCGCTGGCGTTTTATCCGATTGCCGGCACCACGCCCTATCAGCACGTCCATATCGGCTGTTCGGATACGCCCGAGGGGCGCCAGGTCATGGCGCGTATCAACCAGTTGCTGGGCGACCTGCCGCAGGCGCAGTTGCTACGTTCCTACGCGTCATGGCTCGACCCGGCGCTGCGTGAGCAATACCTGCTGGACCATCAGCGATTCTATGAAGAAGCGCCCACCCCGTGATAAATCGCGGGCAAAAAGAAACCCCGAAGAGTGGGGAGACACTTCGGGGTTAAACGTGGCCTACAAAGACCAGTACAGCAAGTCACAAACACCGGAGCACAATGTCTACTCTTGCTGTTACTAAATCAGACCAGCCACGTAGTAGGAAGTTTCCGCGGATAAACAATTCTTCATGCAAGGGCGCTGCTGCGGGTCTGGGCAGCATTGCGCAAGGCGGCGATCACCGAGGGCTCCAGGCGCCCTTCGGCAATTTTCAGGTCGCGCAGCAGGCAATCCACGACATCCACCAGCACGCGCTTGTCGGTCAGTTGCGCCCGGTCGACATCACGCTCGACCACGATAGCACCGGCAGGATTCTTTACGGTCACCAGGCACTCGCCCTGCACACCAGCGGTGGTCAGCGTAACCTGATAAGGGCTCAGTGCTTCTTCGAGCAATAGGCGGATACTTTCCATTTCGATCACCACTCAATAGTTCGGGAACAATCGCTTCAACGGGGGCTGCCTCTCTCCTAAGTGACTGGTTGTGACGTAGGAAAGTTCGCTTTTTCGTCTTTATGGAGCCGTCAGGGAGTGACTTGATCCAGCATGCGCTTGCAACATGACAACGAAAAAACGGCCGCACAAAACTGCTTACACAATGGGCTGCCGTTTAGGCGTTCGTCGGGCGCTGAGGCTGAAGGTGAAGCCTAGACTCGGTGAGCGCTGCTCATTCTGCCCGACAGAAAAGAGCGCATGTCAAAAGGCCCTTATTGCGAAGGATGAATACGATGCTGGAACACAATGAACAGCAAGCATCGATAGAGAAGATTCACGCAGATATATCACGCATTTACGCCGAGCAACGCAAGTTCAACGCCGAAGTCCACAAGATAACCCGTGAGATCTTCTGGTACCCCGTGGCCATCGCTATAGGTTTCTTTACGGCTGTCGGTACGGTAATGGCGCTGGCGCATAAGCTGCTCACATAGACGACCTTCCTAAGGGGCCTGCCAGAAACAAAAAACGCCGCTGACCCAAGGAAGGGAAAGCGGCGTTTTTGTCTGCGCCGAAGCGCCAGCAATTGGCCTTACAGCGGCTTACCACGATTGCCATGCTGGCTGACAAACGCCTGCATCGCCTTCAAGTCATTCGGCAGCACGGTGCAACGTTCTTCGCGCTCGAACAAGTCGGCCAGATGCTCCGGCAACTCCAGCGCCTTGCCAACACCCGCTTTCTCCACCGCTTCCGGGAATTTGACCGGGTGCGCGGTGCCGAGGATCACCATCGGAATGTCCAGGCTGCGACGGCATTCGCGCGCGGCCTTCACGCCGATAGCGGTGTGCGGGTCCAGCAGTTCGCCGGTCTGGGCATAGACTTCAGCGATGGTTTCGCACGTTTGCGCATCGTCCACGGCCAGGGAGTCGAACAGCTTGCGGGTTTCGGTCCAGCGCTCTTGATCGACGCTGAAACCACCACCGCTCTTGAAGCTGTTCATCAGCTCGGCGATGGCAGCGCCGTTGCGACCGTGCATGTCGAACAGCAGGCGTTCGAAGTTCGACGACACCATGATGTCCATCGACGGCGACAGTGTGGCGTGCAGGGTTTCCTTGACGTACTGGTTGCCGCTCATGAAGCGGTGCAGGATGTCGTTGCGGTTGGTAGCGACGATCAACTGGTTGATCGGCAGGCCCATGTTGCGCGCCAGGTAGCCGGCGAAGATATCGCCGAAGTTGCCGGTCGGCACCGAAAACGACACCGAACGTGCCGGCCCGCCCAACTGCAGCGCTGCGTGGAAGTAGTAGACGATCTGGGCCATGATCCGCGCCCAGTTGATCGAGTTCACCGCGACCAGGCGCATACCCTTGAGGAAGCTCTGGTCAGCAAAGCTGTTCTTGACCATTTCCTGGCAGTCGTCGAAGTTGCCTTCGATGGCGATGTTGTGGATGTTCTCACCAAAAATGGTGGTCATCTGCCGACGCTGTACTTCCGACACACGCTTGTGCGGGTGCAGGATGAAGATGTCGACGTTTTCGCAATGCTTGCAGCCTTCGATGGCCGCAGAGCCGGTATCACCGGAGGTGGCGCCGACGATCACCACGCGCTCGCCGCGCTTCTCCAGCACGTAATCGAGCAGGCGACCCAGCAGTTGCAGGGCGAAGTCCTTGAACGCCAGGGTCGGGCCGTGAAACAGCTCAAGGACCCACTCGTTGCCATTCAGTTGGCGCAGAGGAGCGATGGCGCTGTGGGAAAACACGCCGTATGTCTCTTCCAGGATCTTTTTGAAATCCGCATCCGGAATGCTGCCAGTGACGAACGGGCGCATCACCCGGAACGCCAGTTCGTGATACGGCAGGCCAGCCCAGGAAGCGATTTCTTCCTGGGTGAAGCGTGGCAGGTTTTCCGGCACATACAGGCCGCCGTCGGTGGCAAGGCCTGCCAACAGGACGTCTTCGAAATTCAGGGCCGGTGCCTGGCCGCGGGTGCTGATGTAACGCATGACTGGCTCCTCAAAAACATTCTCGAACAGAGGCCGCCGATCACACGGGGCCCCTGGAACAAATCGGTTAGTTCAGGTGTTCGACGCGAATCCGTACCACCGGTCCCACTACGCCTTGCAAGGCTTCCAGGGCGGTGATGGCATCGTTGATGTGCTGCTCAAGCACGCGGTGAGTCAGCAAGATCATCGGCACCTGGCCGTTCTGCTCCTCGACTTCCTTCTGCATGATCGACTCGATGTTGATGCCGCGTTCCGACAAGATGCTGGCAACCTGGGCCAATACGCCCGGGTGATCCTTGGCCTGTATCCGCAGGTAGTAGGCGCTTTCGCACGCTTCGATCGGCAGGATCGGGTGGGCCGACAGCGAATCCGGCTGGAATGCCAGGTGCGGCACGCGGTTTTCCGGGTCGCAGGTCATGGCGCGAACCACGTCCACCAAGTCGGCGATCACCGACGAAGCGGTCGGCTCCATGCCGGCGCCGGCGCCGTAGAACAGGGTCGAACCGGCGGCGTCACCGTTGACCATCACGGCGTTCATCACGCCATTGACGTTCGCGATCAGGCGGTCGGCCGGGATCAGTGTCGGGTGTACACGCAACTCGATACCGGCCGGTGTGCTGCGCGCCACGCCCAGGTGCTTGATGCGGTAACCCAGAGCTTCAGCGTAGTTCACGTCGGCAGTGGTCAGCTTGGTGATGCCTTCGGTGTAGGCCTTCTCGAACTGCAACGGGATACCAAAGGCAATGGACGCGAGGATGGTCAGCTTGTGCGCCGCGTCGATACCTTCAACGTCGAAGGTCGGGTCGGCTTCGGCGTAACCCAGGGCCTGGGCTTCGGCCAGCACGTCTTCGAAGGTACGACCCTTCTCGCGCATTTCGGTGAGGATGAAGTTACCGGTGCCGTTGATGATGCCGGCCACCCAGTTGATGCGGTTGGCGGACAGGCCTTCACGGATCGCCTTGATCACCGGGATACCGCCGGCCACAGCGGCTTCGAACGCCACGATAACGCCCTTCTCACGCGCCTTGGCGAAGATCTCGTTGCCGTGCACGGCGATCAGCGCCTTGTTGGCAGTGACCACATGCTTGCCGTTTTCAATCGCCTTGAGCACCAGCTCGCGGGCCACGGTGTAGCCGCCTACCAGCTCGATGACGATATCGATGTCAGGGTTGGTCGCCACGGCGAAGACATCGTTGGTAATCGCAATACCGGTCGTTTCGAACTGAGGCTTTGGCGAACGCGTGGCAATCTGCGCCACTTCAATCCCGCGCCCTGCACGGCGGGAAATTTCTTCAGCATTACGCTGAAGTACGTTTAAGGTGCCGCCACCGACGGTCCCTAACCCACAGATGCCTACTTTGACCGGTTTCACTGAAGAACTCCCCATGAAACGGCCGACGCGAGGTCGGCCGTGGAAAACAGCCGCACAACCGCGGCTTTCAATTAATGGCCCATCGACTTATCGAAGGGCCATGATCGTCAAAGGTTCGACGATGCTGGTTTATTTGGCACTCAGTGCCAGTTTGGCAACTTGCGGTGCCGGCTGATAGCCCGGAATTACCTGGCCGTCAGCCAAAACGATGGCCGGTGTACCGTTCACACCAATGGACTGGCCCAGGGCAAACTGCTTGGAAACCGGATTGGCGCACTTGGCCGCCTTGATTTCCTTGCCGTCGACCATCTTGTCCATGGCTGCTTTCTTGTCTGCCGAGCACCAGACTGCCTGCAACTGCTCGTCACCCGGCGAACCCAGGCCCTGGCGCGGGAACGCGACATAGCGCACTTCCACACCGAGCTTATTCAACGCCGGCACTTCGGCGTGCAGCTTATGGCAGTACGGGCAGGTGGTGTCGGTGAACACGGTAATGTGCGTCTTGGTCTCGCCGATGGCCGGGTAGACCACGGTTTCAGCTACGGGAATGCCGTTGATCAGCTTGGACACGCCCAGCCGCTCGGCTTTCTCGGTCAGGTTGACCGGCTTACCGTCCTTCAACTGGAACAGGTAGCCCTGGACAATGTACTGGCCGTCGGCACTGGCATACAGCACGCGGCTGCCCTTGAGCTTGACTTCGTACAGGCCGGCCATCGGGCTGGCACTGATGCTTTCGATCGGTGTATCGAGTTGCAGGTTGGCCAGGCTCTTGCGAATGGTCTGCTCGGCAGCGTCATCGGCGAAGGCAAAGGTGGAAACCAACGCAATGGCTGCGGCGGCAATAATCTGGGTCAAGCGCATGGGAACTCCTGAAGGCAGATGCAGGGACGGGCGTGCGGAACATCGATCTGGAAACACGAGGCTGTAATCACAAGTCACGCCGTACCCTTTGCTAACCGGCAAAGCCTACCACAGTTGGGCCGCAGGGCAGCCCGTGGCGGGATAATTTGGCGGTTTTCAGCCACGCGGATGGTGCTTGGCATGCATATCCTGCAAGCGCGCCCGTGCCACATGGGTGTAGATCTGGGTTGTGGATAAGTCGCTGTGGCCAAGGAGCATTTGCACCACGCGCAAATCCGCGCCGTGGTTGAGCAAATGCGTGGCAAATGCATGACGCAAAGTATGCGGCGACAGGCTCTTGCCAATACCAGCCACCTTGGCCTGGTGCTTGATGCGGTGCCAGAAGGTCTGGCGGGTCATCTGCTCACCGCGCAGACTGGGGAACAGCACATCACTGGGGCGCCCACCGAGCAGTTCACCGCGCGCATCGCGCATGTAGCGCTCGATCCACACAATCGCTTCTTCCCCCATCGGCACCAGCCGCTCCTTGCTACCCTTGCCCATCACCCGCAGCACGCCCTGGCGCAGGTTGACTTGCTCAAGGGTCAGGCTGATCAGCTCGGTCACCCGCAGGCCGCAGGCGTACAGCACTTCGAGCATGGCACGGTCGCGCTGACCAATGGCTTCGCTCAAGTCCGGGGCGGCGAGCAAGGCGTCGACATCGGCTTCCGACAAGGATTTGGGCAATGGCCGACCCAATTGCGGCATATCGACCTGTAACGTCGGGTCGAGGGCGATGAGTTTTTCCCGCAGCAGGTAGCGATAAAAGCCACGCACACCAGAAAGGAACCGCGCCGTAGAACGCGGCTTGTAGTTCTGCTCCAGGCGCCAGGCCAGGTGATCGAGGATCAACTCACGGCCGGCATTGATCAGCTCGAGGTTATTTTCCTGCAGCCAGCCGTTGAACAGGGCCAGATCGCTGCGGTAGGCCTGGCGGGTGTTGTCCGACAGGCCTTTTTCCAGCCAAAGGGCGTCGAGGAAGCGATCAATCAGAGGGTGGTCGATGGCGGGCATGAGGGCTCAAGCAGATGACGGTGGTGTCTGGTAGATCCTATCGCAGGCAAGCCAGCTCCCACATGGGATTTGTGTCGCACATCGATTTTATGACCACTGATAATCAAATGTGGGAATTGGCTTGCCCGCGATAGCTGCGACTCGGCCTCGGATCAGCCAACAAATTCCAGGCACAAAAAAAGCAGCCCGCAGGCTGCTTTTTTTCTGCATCGGGAAGCTGGACTTAAGCCAGTTTTTCCTTGATGCGAGCTGCTTTACCGGACAGGTCACGCAGGTAGTACAGCTTGGCTTTACGCACGTCACCGCGACGCTTAACGGCCATGCTGTCGATTTGCGGGCTGTAGGTCTGGAAAGTACGCTCTACGCCAACACCGTTGGAGATTTTACGAACAGTGAAAGCACTGTTCACACCACGGTTACGCTTGGCGATTACCACGCCTTCGAACGCTTGCAGACGCGAACGGTCGCCTTCCTTCACTTTCACCTGAACGACAATGGTGTCGCCCGGGGCAAAGGTAGGGATCTCTTTGGTCATCTGCTCTGCTTCGAGTGCAAGGATGATTTTGTTAGTCATGCTGTGCTCCTAAGGTAAGTCAATGGACCTACCATCGATACGTTGTTAACTATCGTCCCGCGCGAGGATGTATTCCTCGAGCAGCTTCTTCTCTTCTCCAGAAAGCGAGCGGCTTTCCAGAAGATCGGCGCGTCGTTCATAGGTCCGACCAAGGGACTGCTGTAAACGCCAACGCCGGATGTGTGCGTGATTGCCACTTAGCAATACGTCGGGAACACGCTGATCCGCATACACCTCCGGTCGGGTGTAGTGCGGGCAATCCAGCAAACCATCCGTGAAGGAATCTTCCTCCGCGGAGTCCGCATGCCCTAAAGCTCCAGGCAGCAGTCGTGTAACCGCATCTATCAGGACCATCGCCGGCAGCTCACCGCCAGACAGGACATAGTCCCCAATCGACCACTCTTCATCGACATGAGCTTCAATAAAACGCTCGTCAATGCCTTCATAGCGACCGGCAATCAGGATCAGTGCTTCCTCATTCGCCAGTTCGCGTACCGCCGCCTGTTTCAGCTGACGGCCTTGAGGGGACAGGTAAATTACCTTCGCCTTCTCCCCAGCGGCAGCCTTGGCCTGAACCAACGCATCTTCCAGGGGCTTGATCTTCATCACCATGCCCGGGCCACCGCCAAATGGGCGATCGTCCACAGTGTGATGTCGATCCGTCGTGTAGTCTCGCGGGTTCCAACAGGTGAGCTGCAAGAGCCCCTGTTTCACCGCCCGACTGGTGATGCCGTACTCGCTGATGGCGGAGAACATCTCGGGAAACAAACTGATCACTTCAATGCGCAAATTAGCCACGCTTAGAAGTCCGCGTCCCATTCCACCTTCATCTCGCCCGCGGCCAGGTCAATGGCCAACACGCATTGCTCGGTATAGGGCAATAAGCGCTCGCGATCATCCAGGCTGCCAGCGCAAGGCTTGACCACCATTACATCATTGGCGCCGGTTTCCAGAAGATGATCGATTTTCCCGAACAGTTGCCCGAGTTGATCAATAACCTTCAGACCTTCCAGCTGGTACCAGTAGTACTCGCCGTCGGTCAATTCAGGGAACAGGTTGCGCGGCACGCAGATCTCATAACCGGCCAGAAGACGAGCTTCTTCACGATCATCAAGACCCTTGAGCTTTGCGACCAGGAACTTGTCGTTCCCGCGTCCACTGACCAGCTCGACCTGTTTCACATTCCCCTCGCGCTTGAGCGTCCAGGTTTTGTACTGCAACAGGTTTTCTGTCGGATCAGTAAAGGAATACACCTTCACTTCGCCGCGAACGCCATGAACAGAATAAATCTTGCCGATAACGATCAAATCATCAGCAACAACTGGCGTCGCGTTCATATTGCTCAGGCTGCGGCCTTAGCCGAGTCCTTCAACAACTTGGCAACACGCTCGGAAGGCTGTGCACCAACGCTCAGCCAGTAGGCTACGCGCTCTTGGTTCACGGACAGACGAACTTCTTGACCACGAGCAACAGGGTTGAAGAAACCAACCTGTTCCTTGTGCGAACCGTCACGCGGGTTGCGGCTGTCGGTTACGGTCAAGTGGTAAAACGGGCGCTTTTTGGAGCCGCCAAGGGCAAGACGGATTGTTAGCATGTGAACATCGTTCCTGTAGTCGGTGCTGCAAATCTAAATGCACAGCGGGCATAGGTGCCCGAAAGGCCGCATATTCTAAGGAATATCCGGACTTTTGCAAATGTCTTTTTCTGGCGCCTATCAGCGTGCCATTCAGATCTGCTATAGAGCCGTCGGTTAAAACGGCAAGTCAGCTCCCGCCAGACGGCGGGTTTGCTGGAGATCCCACATCCCTGTGGGTCGGAGCAGGAGCACGCTCCCGCTCGAATTCTTTACATCTTCGGCATACCGCCGCCGGGCAACATACCGCCCATGCCGCGCATCATCTTGGCCATTCCGCCTTTGGCGGAGAATTTCTTCATCATCTTCTGCATCTGCTTGTGTTGCTTGATCAAGCGACCGATGTCCTGCACCTGGGTGCCGGAGCCCATGGCGATCCGACGCTTGCGCGAACCGCTGATCAGCTCAGGGTCGCGGCGCTCGGCCGGGGTCATGGAGTTGATGATGGCTTCCATCTGCTTGAACTGTTTCTCTGCCGCGCCCTGGGCATTGCCCATTTGCGCCAGGTTCACACCGCCCATGTTCGGCAGCTTGTCCATCAAGCCGCCGAGGCCGCCCATGTTCTTCATTTGTTGCAACTGATCGCGGAAGTCTTCGAGGTCGAAGCCCTTGCCCTTCTTCAGCTTCTTGGCCAGTTTATCGGCCTTGTCCTTGTCGAGTGTCGCTTCGGCTTGCTCGATCAGGCTGAGTACGTCACCCATGCCGAGGATACGCGAAGCGATACGCTCAGGGTGGAACGGTTCGAGCGCGTCGCTCTTCTCGCCCATACCGATGAACTTGATCGGCTTGCCGGTGATGGCGCGCACCGACAGCGCGGCACCACCACGGGCGTCGCCGTCGACCTTGGTCAGGATCACGCCGGTCAGCGGCAGTGCATCACCAAAGGCCTTGGCGGTGTTGGCCGCATCCTGGCCGGTCATCGCGTCGACCACGAACAGCGTCTCGACCGGGTTGATCGCGGCATGCAGCGCCTTGATCTCGCCCATCATCTCTTCGTCGATGTGCAGGCGACCGGCGGTATCGACGATGACCACGTCGATGAATTTCAGCCTAGCTTCTTTGATCGCCGCGTTGGCGATATCGACCGGCTTCTGGCTCAGGTCCGACGGGAAGAAGGTCACGCCCACTTCGCCGGCAAGCATTTCCAGTTGCTTGATGGCCGCCGGACGGTACACGTCGGCCGACACCACCATCACGGTTTTTTTCTTGCGCTCTTTAAGGAAGCGCGCCAGCTTGCCGACGGTGGTGGTCTTGCCCGCACCTTGCAGACCGGCCATCAGCACGACGGCCGGCGGCACGGCGCTGAGGTTCAGGTCTTCGTTGGCCGCGCCCATCAGGCTTTCGAGTTCGGCCTGGACGATCTTCACAAAGGCCTGGCCCGGCGTCAGGCTGCGGGACACTTCGGTGCCGACCGCGCGCTCTTTGACCGAGTTGACGAAGTCCTTGACCACAGGCAAGGCCACGTCGGCTTCCAGCAACGCCATGCGTACTTCACGCAGGGTGTCTTTAATATTGTCCTCGGTCAGCTTGGCCTTGCCGGTTACGTGGCGCAGCGTCTGCGAGAGACGGTCAGTCAAGTTTTCAAACATGCGCGATCCTTTCAGGCCCTATGGTAGACCGAGGTAATGGCGGCCCAGGCTGTGGTAAATCGCTATTAAAAACAGCGCTCGGCGAGCCTGCGGCGTGGGCAGGTCGCGGATTATAGCGAAGACTGCGCACATGCACACCCGCTGTCTGGCCCTAGAGTCTTTCGTGGAACGCAGGTGTATGCCAAACTCAGCGCCTTTCGGGCTTGCCTAACAGGATTTATGCTCCCTTTGTCACCCAGTTTACTACCCAGTCTCGCCGCCGCCTTTTTGTACGCCGCTGCGACCCTCTACCAAGGCACTCGCCTGGCGCAAGGCGCCAAGGCCGACATACGCCTGCTGGCAGGCCTTGGCGTCCTCGCCCTGCTGGCCCATGCCGCGAGCCTGTTCACCCATTTGATGACGCCGGTCGGCCTGGGCCTGGATTTTTTCAGCGCCGCCAGCCTGATCGCCGCCGCAGTGATCGCCCTCACGCTGATCGCCTGCGCACGCATCCCGGTGGAAAACCTGCTGGTGCTGCTGTTCCCCCTGGGGATGCTGACGGTGCTGCTGGCGCAATTCGCTCCCACCGGCACGGTGCAGGTGATCGATGAAGAACCGGGCATTCTTGCGCACATCCTGCTGTCGATCCTGGCCTACGGCATGTTCACCATCGCGGTGTTTCAGGCGTTGCTCCTGCTCGTACAGGACCACCAGCTCAAGCACAAGCACCCGTCCGGCCTGATCAAGAACTTCCCGCCGCTGCAAACCATGGAAAGCCTGCTGTTCAGCTTCTTGTGGGCCGGCTGGACGCTGCTGTCGCTGTCGCTGATCTCCGGCTGGCTGTTCGTCGAAAACCTGTTCGCCCAGCACCTGGTGCATAAAACCCTGCTGGCGTGCCTGGCGTGGGTGGTGTTCAGCGTGCTGCTGTGGGGCCGCAACCGCCTTGGCTGGCGCGGGCACAAGGCGATCCGCTGGACCCTGGCCGGTTTCTGCCTGCTGATGCTGGCCTATTTCGGCAGCAAGCTGGTTCGCGAATACATCCTGCATATCTGACGGGCAGCGATCATGGATAACTTGCCCTTAGGGCCGATGCTCGCGGTAATCGCCTTGCTGGTTTTGTGGGCGGCGCTGTTTACCGCCATCGAAGCCGCACAACAGCACCTGCTGGCCCTGCGCCCCGGTACACGCCAGGGCGACAAGGCCGCCGCCCGCCTGAACTTCCCACGCCACAGCATGATCCTCTGCAACACCCTGTGCCGTGCCGGCGTGGTGATCCTCTGTACCCTGCTGGCGATCTACGCCTGGGCGCAAAACGGCGCATGGCTTGGCTGGCTGGTCTCCTGCAGCATCCTGCTGGTGCTGGCCGATTACCTACCCCGCGCCCTGGCCACCCGCCATCCGGAAGCGGTGCTGGGCTTCGGCAATGCCCTGCTGGGCGTGCCGCTGAAAATCCTCTATCCCCTCGCCTGGCTGCTCAATGGCATCAGCCTGCTGTTGCTGCGCCCCTTCGCACGCACGCCCGGCGTGGTGAAAAAAAGCGACGAACCGCAGCCCGAGCATGATGACGAACCCGAGCCCGAGGCCAATGAAAGTCGCACGCCCGGCATGCCCGGCATCCACGCGCTAGACAACATCACCGTCAACGACATCCTGGTGCCACGCAGCGAAGTGGACGGCATTAACCTTGACGACTCGCTCGAAGCGATCATCGAGCAACTGCGCAGCTCCCAGCGCACCCGCCTGCCGGTGTTCCACAGCGACATCAACCAGGTCGAAGCCGTGCTCAACACCCGGCTGATCCAGCACCTGTTGCTGGATGCCAGCCTGACCAAGGAGACCTTGCTCGCCGCCTGCTACGAACCCTACTTCGTCCCGGAAAGCACGCCCCTGCAACTGCAATTGCTGAACTTCCACAAGCAGCAGCGGCGCCTGGGCATGGTGGTGGACGAGTACGGCGAAGTGCTGGGCATCGTCACCCTGGAAGACATTCTTGAAGAAATCGTCGGCGAATTCGAAAGCGAACAGAGTGCTGACAACCCGCATATCGAAGCGCAACCGGACGGTCGCTATATCATCGACGGCGCCGCCTCGATCCGCGAATTGAACAAGAGCCTGGGCTGGCACCTGCCCTGCGACGGCCCCAAGACCCTCAACGGCCTGGTGACCGAAGCGCTGGAAACCATTCCCGATTGCGCGGTGTGCCTGAAAATCGGCCGCTACCGCCTGGAAATCCTCGAGACCGAGGACAACCGGGTGAGCAAGGTGCTGATCTGGCACACCAGCCGCGTGCCGGTCGCCGCGTAACCCCTCTGATGCAACACACTTCAAACTGTGTGCAGTAGATCGGATTCACCCCCTTGTTGGATGCGCAAACCCCTTCCTATAATCGGGACGGCTTACCCAAGCCCCGCCCGACCGCGTGCTACCCGCACCGAGCGCGTCCAGGCACCGCCTTGCCACGTCTGACCGGTGTTCGCTCCCATCCCGAGCCGCTCCGCTCACAACCCTGATCCTGGGGTGTTCGACCAATAATAATCCGCGTCCAAACGCGCACTGACCGTCAGGGATACCTCCATGAGCACCACCTATAACGAGGCTGCGACCGCCGCCCCGACCAACTCGACCGCCCGCGTCGCCACCGCAAGCATCGTCGGCACCGCCATCGAGTTCTACGATTTCTATATCTATGCCACTGCGGCCGCGCTGGTGATCGGCCCCGTATTCTTCCCGCAGACCTCCGGCACGGCGCAGATGCTCGCGTCGTTCCTGACCTTTGGCATCGCGTTCATCGCCCGCCCGCTGGGTTCGGCGCTGTTCGGCCACTTTGGCGACCGTATCGGCCGCAAATCCACGCTGGTGGCTTCGCTGCTGCTGATGGGGGTGTGTACCACGCTGATCGGCTTGCTGCCGGGGTATGACAGCATTGGTGCCTGGGCCCCGATTCTGTTGTGCGTGCTGCGTTTCGCCAAGGTGCTGGGCTTCGAAGGCCTGGGCAAGCTGCAGGTGATGATTTTCGAAGAGCTGGTGGAGCACAAGCTGGAACAGCCGCACTTCATTACCCAGTACCCGTTCGAAGTTTCGCCGCTGGCC
>NZ_JAKNRV010000209.1:0-9143 GCF_023072625.1 Pseudomonas emilianonis | reverse complement strand
CCGCGGCGGGCGGCTTGCGCGCCGAGGATCCCCCACTGCCGGTGCGCTCGTTCGAATTGCACATGGCATGGCGGGGCTCGCAGGACAATGATCCGGGTGAGCGTTGGTTGCGGTCGCGGATTCAGATGTTTTTTGGGGACCCTGAGAGTCTTTAGCCGTCGTCGGACAGGCTGTTCATCTGATCATTTCTGCGTTTTCACGTTCCATGGAGACCCATTCACTTCCAGTGGATTGTCACACGCGGGGGCATATTTGAGGGCGTGCTGTATTCGCCGTTACCCCACCGCGCTCTCCTTTTACCAGTGTGCGCAGTACTCACTACCAGGTAATCGACTGGAGGATTACTGAATAACGCCCTCTCCTCCCGATCTTCAACGGCAACCGCTGCCCGCATGACCGTGTTGTAGCCGAGCTACGTTCTGATCAATACGGTCTTGGATCATGCGCAAGGTGTCTCGGGTAATCACCTGTGGGCATACGGCGATGGTTGCAAACCGGCTCGCTACATCACAAATGCCGTCAACTCGCCAGCGTCTCCATGGAGCACTTGCTGCACTTCGGCGGCAAGCTGTTCCAGCGGGATCCTGAACATACGGTCCACCAACAACATGTTTATATCCTCGACGCTTGAGCAGCAAAAGTTGACAGACAGGTTCAACGGCAGCGTGCTACACGCAAGACACTTTCAATCATCGACACACCCTGTTAAGCGCGGGCGCTCTACGGCGCCTGCCGACTGCTTTTATTGCGCCAGGCGGAAAACACCGTTGCGTCTTTGCCCCCTAATAACGATCGCTCACTATTGTTGCGAAAACGGTAACTAGGCATTCCAGAAAGCGGCATGGTGCCGCTGAAAAGCACATGCTAAGTTTCGCGCCCTGTAACAATTTGAAATACTTTCCAAGGCCCTGAGTGCGTCTAGCTCAACCATCAGACACTCCTTCGCTCAACTTCCCAGGCACTGCCATGCGCTGACTTGCACGGCAGTTGAAAGGCGCCCATGAATCGAAATGAACTGCGAAAATCCGACATCAACCTGATGGTCATTTTCGAAGCGCTCATGCAGGAACAAAACGTCACCCGCGTCGCCGAAAAAATGTATTTGGGCCAACCAACCGTCAGCACAGCACTGGGGCGGTTGCGAACGCTGTTCAATGACCCCCTGTTTGTTCGAGTAGGTCACCGCATGGAACCCACTCGCCGCGCCGAAGAAATCATCCGGCATCTATCGCCCGCCCTTGATGCCATGGCCACAGCGCTCAGCCTCGCACACCAGTTCGATCCGCTGGAAAGCCGCCTGACTTTCAAGATCGGCCTTTCCGACGACGTCGAATTCGCCCTGCTGCCGCCCTTTCTGGCGGCGCTGCGCGATGAAGCCCCCAACGTGGTCGTGATCATCCAGCATGCCGACTATTGGCGCATTCCCGACCTGTTGGCGTCTGGCGACATCACCGTCGGCATTACCGAGACCCGCGAACTTCCCGCCAATGCCAAGCGCAAATTGCTCAGACGCATCGAACCACGCATCCTGCGCGCCAATAACACTGACACGCCTCTGACCCTGGACGAGTTCTGTACCCTCCCCCATGTTCAAGTCTCCTACACGGCCAATGTCCACGGCATCGTCGATGAATGCCTGGCTAAAATCGGCCGCGACCGCAAGGTGGTACTGTCGATCCCGCAGTTCAGCTCGCTGCCGGCGGCCCTCAACGGTACCGATCTGCTGGCGAGCTGCCCCGACTATGCGGCGAAGGCGTTGCTAGGGTGGGGCAACTTGCGCGACGACCCCTGCCCGTTCGAGGTGCCGCCGCTGGAGTTGTCCATGGTCTGGCTGAGCCTGACGGACAACGACCCGGCCGAGCGCTGGTTGCGCACCCGGCTGGAGCAGCACATGGGCAACCTGGCGGCCACTACTGCCCCTTAGCCGGCAATTCAAGGCGCGCTGCCCAGCGTGTTGAAGTCACGCAGCTTGGCCGGCTGGTGGGGGTCACCAATCAGCAGCCGGCCTCGGCGATAGGCCGGGTTGACGATACTTTTCCACGGTTCGAACGTGTCGAAGCGCAGCCCTGCCAGATCCGCCCAGGTGTGAATGAAGTGCGACGTGGTCCACTCGCGGTGCAGCGCATCGTGCAGATCGAGCGGGCTGTCCTCCTTCCAGCTCGGCGAGCGCCATACCAGGAAAGGTACGGTGTACATTGGCCACGTCGGCGCCTCTTCATTGCGCCCCAGCATATGCGGGGCCACCGGGTCGTACACCGACTCACCATGATCTGACAAATACACCAGAAAGCCATGGGGGTTGGTGCGCTTGAAGCGATCAATCAACGAACTGACTACGTGATCGTTGTAGAACACGGCATTGTCATAGTCGTTGTATTTGTGCAGCGTCTTGTCCGTGATATAGCGCGGTACCTCGGCGCGGTCCTGGAAGCGCGCGTAGTTCTTGGGGAACCGGTAGCGGTAGTTCATGTGGGTGCCCAGCAGGTGCACGACAATCAGCTTGCGCGGTGCCTCGTCCTTGAGGATCTGGCTAAACGGCTCCAGCACGTCTTCGTCGTATTGGCTGGTGGAGTTCTGATCCCGGTTGTTATTCAGATAGACCTGCTCGTCCGCCTGCTTGGAGAAGGTGGTGAGCATGGTATTGCGCTGGGTCATGGTCTGCTGATTGGTGATCCAGAACGTTTTGTAACCGGCCTGCTTCATCACGCTGATCAACGAAGGCGTCGTCAGGTACAGGTCCGGATGCTCCTGGTCGGCAAAGGTCAACACCTGCTGCAACACTTCGATGGTATACGGTCGCGGCGCCACTACCTGATCAAACACGTCGAGCTCGGGCAGCAAGGCATCCAGTTGTGGCGTGGTCTGGCGAGTGTAGCCGTACAGACTCATGCGCTGGCGGTCAGTCGACTCGCCGATAACCAACACCATTGTCGCTGGCTGCCCGGCATGGGCATCCCGCAGATGCTGCAAGGGCGCAATGGCTTTCCAGTCCTCGAACATACTTGCCATATCGGCCAATTGCTGACGGTACTGCGTGTAGCCAATGACCATCTGCCAAGGCGACGCCGACTGCAGATTCTGCTGAAACTTACCGATGCGCATGTCCAGGTCGCCACGCTTGCGGTACTCATGGAGGGCTGAGTAGCCCACCGATGCAAAGGCAATCAGCAGGCACACCACCACCTTGGTACGCCCCGAGAACGCAACGGGGCGAACCTTGAGCCATAACCCCAGCGCGATGACGGTGTAGGCAAGCAGCGCGGCCAATTTAGACCAGGAAAAATACTGGGAAATATACTCACTGGACTCACTCATGTTGGATTCGAACATGATGAAGATCGCGCTTTGCGAAAACTCCTGGCCATAGATCAGGAAGTAAGCCAGCGCGGTCAGCGAGCACATCCACAACACCAGCCCTGTCAACCCGACGATGGGCCGTGTCCAGCGCGGAAACAGCAACGGCGGGATCAGCCACAGCAGGCTTGCCGCGCTGGCTTGCCAGAAGCCGCCAAGGCCGGCGACACCGGCATGGTAGATCAACCATTGCAGGGGGCCGGAAAAATACCAGAAAAACAGGTACATGACGGCCAGAGAGCAGGCACTGGAACGGCGCAGGAGCGGTGTGCCAGAGGCATTCGCAAGGGGCTGGGCGCCGAGATGGGGCATAGGCTTATTCAACGCGTGTAACCTGCGGTTCAAGAATTGAGGAAAAGTCCGGGGTCTCACTGAGCAGTATTTCGATGATCTGACGGCAAATGGCGTGCACCTGAGCCTGCGGCAAGCGCGCATCCACCTCGACCACTCGCGCCCCGGGGAACGTCAAGGCCGCAGTGGCGGCCACCTTGCGTTCGATCAGGGCCAGGTCATGGTCGGGCTTGCGCCCCCAGGCCGTGTGGGCGTCCACATTGAGCCGGATGACCAGCGTGGGCGGTATCTGGGCCATCTCGATGTAGAGGTCGCGCTCACGCCGAGCCAGCAATGCGCTGAACCAGCCCGCGGCGTGGGCGGCCGACAAACCTGGGCCATCGTTGAGCCCGGCGATCTGCGCCTGGGGATAGCGGTCACAGATCACCAACCGCCCGCTCTCGCGCACCTGCAGCATGCGCAGGAAACGCCGCCAGCGCAGCCTGCCGAACAGGTAGATGACCGCGGCCGTGACAGGCCCGGGAATACGCTCGCCGGGCGTTCGAGCCCGACTGGCCTTGGCGGACAGGTGCCGCTCCAGCATCGCGCCTATCCATGGCAACTGCCGGATCTTCAGCCCCAACGCCCCGGAGCCCAGCCCCAGATAGGCATATTGGCTATTGGCAATGACCGAGCACAGGTAGTGCGCCGTGGTGGTCTTGCCGGCACCGTCCGGGCCGATGATGGCGACCAAGGGCGCCAGGCGCCGGAAGGCGCTAAGGCTGGCCATTACACGGCGCGCTGGCGGGACAGGCATGCGCTGATAGCATGCTTGGCCTGGTCGATGACGGTGTCCAGGGGCTGGGTACTGTCCAGATCAATGATCGGACTGCCCTGGTATTCCAGCTGCGGCACCAACGCGATCTTGGCGGCCAACGACGCGTAGCGGTGGTCCGGTTTGCGTTTGTAGGCCGTTTCCAGATCGACATTGAGCCGAATCACCACGTCAGGGCGATAGCTCACCATGTAGCAGTACAGCAAGCGTTCGCAACGTGCCAGGCAGCGCACCAGCGCATTGCGATGCGGTAGACCACTGAGGCCCGGGCCATCAATCTTCATTTTGGCCACGGCAATTTGCGGAAAGCGATCGGCGATCACCGCAACACCCTGGCGTCGCAGCGACATCATCTTCTGATAGCGCCGCCAACGCCGCACGGACAGCAGAAAAATCGCGGCCGCCGCCAGGGTACTCGGCGCCTCGATCGAGCTTGGCGACGCTTCGCCTGGCGACACTGTTTTCGGCGAGTTTTTGGCAATCAGACGCTTGAGTACGCCCCCCACCATCGGCAAACCCACCAGCTTCTCGCCCAGGGCCTTGGATTGAATGCCCAGATGGCAGCTTTCAACCTGTCCGGACTCACGCATCCACGCCAGGATAGCGTCGGAAACGGTGGTCTTGCCCGCACCGTCGCAGCCGACAAAGGCGATCACTGGTGCCAATTCGTTCTCATGGTTCATCGACATTTCAGCGACCTCCCGTGCCGTGGCTCAGAACAGGACGCGGCACTTGCGCATGCCCACCTGTCACGACTTTGAATTTACCCTCGACCAGCTCGACAACCTTGTCCGCCACCTCGATCAGGCGCGGCCGGTGCGACACGGCAATAATGGTGATGCTCGGCGTCAACGCCTTGAGCGTGGCGCAGATGTCGGCTTCGGATTCGGCGTCCAGTGCACTGGTGGCCTCGTCCAGAATCAGCAGGCTGGGCCGGTGCGCCAGCGCGCGGGCGATAATGATCCGCTGGCGCTGACCACCGGACAGTTGGCCGCCCCGCTCCCCTACCCGCGTGTACAGACCTCGATCCAGGCCCAGCACGAATTCCCAGGCGCCGGCCTGACGCAACGCATGCTCGGCATCGGCTTCGGTCAGTGACGGTTCACCCAGGGTGACGTTGGCCAGCACACTGTCGTGCAGCAGCAGGGTTTCCTGGGTCACGTAGCCAATCATCCGGCGCCAGCTGCGCCGTTGCAGATCGGCCAGCGCCTGACCATCCACGCTGATGCGGCCGTCCTGAGCCACCAGCAAAGCGCACAGCAGGTCAAGAACCGTGGTTTTGCCGGTGCCCGACGGGCCGACCAGGGTTGTCATCGTCCCCACCTCGAAACTCACGCTGGCCTCATCAAGGATGCGTCGACCGCCGTAGGTAAACGAAACCCGATCGAACGCAATGTTCCGCGCCAACGTTGGCTGGAGGCTGCCGCCGGCGGGTTCACGCTGGGCCTCGGCTTCTTCCACCGCCTCGCGCAGGGCCCAGAATGCGCTCTCCTGCCCGACCATGCGGTGGTAGCGCTGCTGGGCCTTGTGCATCAGCCCAAGCACGCGCACGACCATGAAGATCAGCACCATCACCGAGGACATCGGCAGCGTCCAGATCACCAGGCCGGCGTACAGACCGCCTGCGGCCAGCAGCGCCAGCAGCGGCTCCTGCAGGGCGCGCAGGGTCTCGCGGCTGTTGACTTCCTTTTCCATGGCGATGTTGAGCTCAGTCGCCTGGCTGCGCAGCAGCGAATCGGCGATGTCCTCGCGGGCCATGGCCTTCAGCGGTTTGACCGAACCCAGGGTGTCGCTCAGGTTGATCAGCAGTTCGCGCATCAGCCCGGTCTGGCTTTTGCCGGCCTTGCGCGAGGTTTTCACCAGGCCCCGCAAGGCCAGCAAAATGACCAGGCCCAGGGCAATGCACACCAAGGCGGCCTGCCAGGACACCACTAAGGCAATGATGGCGTAGGCAATGGCCTGAATCGTCAGGGCCACCATGTTGGCGGCGTGCTCGTAGGCCGTCGCGGCACGGTACGCCTCGGTGGCCACGGCGTTGGCCAGGGCCCCGCCCGGCTGACGCAGGTAATGCTCCCATCGGCTGCCCAGCGTGGCATTGATCAGGTCAACACGCAGGTCCGTGGCAACGCGTGCCACGGTGTAGCCCACCTGACGGTTGGCCAGCAGAATCAGCAGGCTGGTCAAGGACATACCGGCGACGATAATAATCAACAGTACGGTGATGGTGGGCTCCAGTCCCACGCTGTGCAGCACACTGGCAACATGGCTGGCCACTATGCTTGAGTGGCCGCCGTCACCCAGCACGACCGACACCAGGGGCAGCATGGTAGTCAGGCTCACGCCCTCCACCACACCGGCAACCACCAGGCTGAACAGCATCAAAATTGTGCGAAGGGGGTAGGATTTACCGAACGCCAGGATGATTCTCATGCCACCGACTCCAGGATATCGCTGTCGCGCAGGGCGGCGAAGGCCTCCACCATGGCGTCGATTTCCTGTTCCGAATGGGCCGCGCTGACACTGCACCGCACCAGCGTGATGCCCGCAGGCGCGGCCGGCGGCAGCACCAGGTTCACGTACACCCCGTGCTCGATCAACGCTCGCCAGAAGCGCATGCCCTGTTCCTTGGTGCCGATCATCACCGGCACCACCGGACTGGCATGCGGGCCTACCTGATAACCCAACGCTGCCAGGCCGTTGTACAGACGATGGGCGTTTTGCCACAGTTTGTCGCGCAGCTCAGGGGCTTGCGCAATGGTCTGCAGCGCCGAACGCACGGAGGCAATGGCCGATGGCGACGGCGAGGCAGTGAAGATATAAGGGCGACTGGCATAGCGCAGCACTTCCATGCCGCGGTCATTGCCCACCGCGAAGCCGCCGATGGCCGCGAGGCTCTTGCTGAACGTCCCGAGGATGATATCGACGTCCTGCTCGACGCCCACCGCCTGGGCCAGGCCACGGCCAGTCTGGCCCATCACGCCGAAGGAGTGCGCCTCGTCCACCAGCAGGTAGCCACCCAGGCGGCGCTTGATCTCGACGATGTCCTGCAGTGGCGCCACGTCACCGAGCATGCTGTAGATGCCTTCGACGATGATCAGCGCATCCTTGGCCTGTTCGCCGAGGCGCACCATGCGTCGCTCAAGGTCCGCAGCGTCGTTGTGACGAAAGCGGATGATCTGCGCCCCGCCCAGGGCGCACGCATCGTAGATGCTGGCGTGGCAATCGGCATCGAGCAGCACCACGGCCTTGGGAGTCGCCAGGGCGCTGATGACGCCCAGGTTAGCGACGTAACCGGTGGAGAAGACAATGGCGGATGGCCGCTCGAAGAACGCCGCCAACTCCTGCTCCAGCGCCACGTGCCCGCCGTAACTGCCGTTGGCCATGCGCGAACCAGTGGTGCCAGTGCCCTGCTCGACCAGGGCAGCCTGGGCGGCGGCAATGGCCTGAGGGTCAAACGTCAAGCCCAGGTAGTTGTTGGTACCGGCCAAAATGACGCGACGATTGCCGATGCTCCCCTGGGTGGCGGAGTGGACCTCATCGATGCAGGTGCCAAAAGGGTTGAGGCCGCCGTCCTGGAACGCTTCGCGCTCCTGTGCCAGGCGGGAGAAACCGTCATACAACCCCATGATGCTCCTCCAGGTAGATCATCAGTGCATCGGTGAGGTCGGCGGGCGTGCTGACATCGATCAGGATATTGATTGGGATAGACAGGTCGAACTGGTCTTCCAGCATCATCAGCAAGTCCATGATCTTGATGGACTCAAGGCCCAGGTCTTCGATCAGGTTGCTGTGCAGGCCTACTGGCCTTTGCTTGTCGGCGGTCAAGCCGCTCAGGCATTCCAGGATGTAGTCGGTGACGACTTCGCGCTTCAACATAAAAAGAGTCTGATATCTGTATGAAAGTGGGATCAAAACAACCGTTCACGCAACGCGTGTTCAAGCTCGATGGCCGGGTACCAGTCCAGGTCCTTCGAGATAAGGCGGTTGCTGGATGACCAGTCGGGATGGATAAGCTCGTTGACCTTGCTCGGCGTCAGCATGGGCTCGCCACCTGCCAGGCGATGCCAGGCCAGGTTCAGGCGTGACAGCTGCAAGAGTAAGGCGGTGGGAACACCGATCAGACGCACCGGCCCGCCGCGTATCAGCGCCCCCATGGCTGCCAGTTGCTTCCAACCGTAGCCATCCTTGGCGCCGTCATTGATTTCGTAGCGCACGGCATGAATGGCCTCCGCGTCCAGCCAGTGCAGGGTGGCCTGGACCAGGTCTTCCACATGCAGAAACGACAGCCGTGCATTGGCATGGCCAAGCCGGGGCAGCCAGCCACGCAGCAGTGCCGACAGCACCGGCTGCAATTCGCTGTCGCCTGGGCCATAGACGGCCGTAGGCCGGAAAACGCTGATGGGCATGTCGGCGGCCGCCTGGAGGGCGGCGACTTCGGCATCGAACTTGGACTCGGCGTACCACGACAGGTGCGGGTACCTGGCAGCCAGCGAAGAAAACAACAGGAAACGCTCGCAACCGGCGGCCTTGGCTGCCTGCACCAGGCGCCGGGTGCCCTCGACGTTACAGCGCTGAAACACTACGCGGCTGCGACCACGCACCTGGCCAGCGCAATGGATGACTGCACTGGCGCCGCTGACCAGCCTGGCCAGCGACGCCTCATCTTCCAGAGACCCGCGCACCC
>NZ_JAKNRV010000208.1:0-9157 GCF_023072625.1 Pseudomonas emilianonis | reverse complement strand
CCGGCGCACACGACGCTGGCCGGCGTTGTAGACCCACGCCGAGCGCGGTTCCTTCACCTGGTCGAGGGTTTCGTGGACCAGCAGCACGCCACCGGCCAGGCGCGCAGGCGCGGTCACTTGCTGCTTGAAGTAGAACAGCACGTTGCCGGGGTTTTTCGGGTCGAAGTCCTTCATCTTGTCGCGGAACACGAACTGGTCTTTGAAATACACCAGGCTGAACGAACCGTTGGTTTGCGGCGTGGCTTGGGTCACCAGTCGGGTCACGCTGCCGCCACGGTAGCGGGTGATGTGGTTCCAGATGACTTCAACGCCGCTTTTCGGAATCGGGAACGGCACGGCAGTTTCGAAGTTTTCCAGGCCGTTGCCGCCGGACACCAGGTTGGTGGTGGTGGCGTTCCTCTTGATCGAGGCGAACACCTCGGCCGGTACGGTGGCGCCGCGATGGGTCGGGTAGACCGGCATCTTGAAGGTTTCCGGGTAGCGCTTGAACATCGCGTACTGCCCCGGCGCCAGCTTGTCTTTGTATTGCTCGACGTTTTGCGCGGTGATGGTGAATTGCGGTTGCTCACTGGCGTAAGGGTTGGCCAGGAAACCACGGGCGTCGACGGCGCCGGCATTCGTCGGCAACGGCGACCATTTAGGAATGGTGCCTGCGGCGTTACCGGCCATTTCAGCGCCCATCGGGGTCAGGGTCGTGCCCAACTTGGCGGCCTCATCCGCCGATACCGCCGCCATGACGTTACTCGCCAGGATCGACAGCCCAAGCACACCGACGTGCAACAGACTTTTAGTTATTTTCATGTTCTGGTTCTTCCTGAAATGCAGTGTGCTTAGAAGTTGGCGCCGAAGCTCAGGGCAACGAAGTCGCGGTCATCCACCGTGCTGAACTTGCCACCAAAGAAGTTGGTGTAAGCCAGGCTCGCGGTGTAGGTGTTCTGGTATTCAGCATCCAGCCCCAGGCTGACCGCTTTGCGACCCTCTTCAAAGTTACCGCCAGGGCCTGGCGAATAACCTTTTACGTCGTGAGACCAGGCCACGTTGGGCTTGAGGTTGACCCCGGCGAAGACGTCCGGGTACTCCCAGATAGCGCGTGCGCGGTAGCCCCAGGACGTGGCGGTGGTAAAGCCATCGTTGTTGCAGTTGGTGTTCAGGTTGGCCGCGCTGGCTAGGCCCCCGCCTTGCGCCGTCGAGTTGTTGAGTGCATTACAGAAACCGCCTGGCAGCACCCCCGGACCAAAGACCGGGTCACGGCCATAGCGCGCTTCTGATTTGCTTTCCAAGCCACCCACATGGGTCACACCAATTTCACCCACGGTGGTCAGGCGACTTGCACCCATGACTTGGTCGAAGAAGTGCGTGAAGGTGGTCTGGAACTGGGTCACTTCCTTACGGTTATAGCCATGCAGATCCTGGCCTGGACTACCCTTCAACACCGATGCATTGCCGTAGCCTGGGAGTGGGGTGACACCCGCGTAGAGGATGTCGGTGGTGCTCAGTTGAACAGGGGCGTTAGGGCGATAGCTCAACTCACCACTCCACGCGGTGCCTGTAGGCAAGGTGGTGGAGAAGCTCAGGCCATACAGACGAATGTCTTCAGGGTATTCGACAAAATAGTTGGAGTTGCCCGCGACCACCAGTGGGCGCAACGACCCCGGCAGGCCGGTTGGCCCCGTATAAGCAGATTGCGGTGCGCCCTGGGCGCTGAAAATCGGCGCACGGCTGTGGTAATTCATGAAGTAAGCGCCGAACTCCGTGTCCAGCGGCTCGAAGTTGTAATGGAATGCAACACCAAATTGACCACTATCGCGAGCGTCGCGATCCGCACCACGGCGAACGAGAACACCCTCGTTATTGACGTCTACACCATTGGCCGCAAGACCGGGGAGGACTGCACCAGGCAGGAAACGGCGGCTGTTAAGCACCCGCAGGTTGTCGCTGCAACCGTCGGATATCACGTCCGGCTGCGAAAAGAACGTCCCACAGTTATCCGTGACGGTCTGGTCCCATTCCAACTGATAAAACGCCTCGGCCGACAGATTATCGGTCAAGGTTTGCGACACATAGAACATGTTGACCGGAATCAAGCCCTCCTTGATCTCAGCCCCCGGGCGACGGAACGCCGACACGTCGATCGGGTTGATGGAGTTGATGCCGCCACCGATGAAGGTACTTTCACCCCAGCTCACTACCTGCTTGCCAAACCGCACGTTGCCTGGCTGATCGGCAATGGCGTAGTTGTGGTAGATAAACGCGTCGAGAATCTGCCCGCCGGAGGACTTGGCGCCTTCCTTGCGGTTGTTGTCGCTGATGTCCTTGAATAGGCGGCTTTCATCTTTCAACTCAAAGTCATACCAGTACTTGCCACGCACAAACACACCCGTGTCGCCGTACTTCAGCTCCAGATCATGGATGCCCTTGAAGATCTTCGAGAACGTCTCGCCGCGCTTGAAGTTCAAGTGGCCGTCATCGGAGGTCTGGGACAAGCCCTTGCCACCATTGTTGACGCCGATCAGGTCTCGGTTGGCCTTGGCTGTCGACCAGCTGGCCCCCACCGAAAGCGACGAATCGAAGCTACCTTCGATTTCACCAATGTTGAAACTGACGCCGAATGCCGGCCCGGCGAGCGTAGAAGCGAGACTGACAGCCAGGGGCAATCTTGCCCGGCGCCAGAACTGGTTTACTGAGGTCATCGACGCTACTCCATGTGCATTATTGTTATGGCAGTGAGTTCTTTCTGTGATGCATGTAACGGCCGGAATACAACGATTCCAATGCCGCCCTGGCAACCGAGCCCCCGTGGCTCGAAGCGCAACATCCTTGAAAAACTCTGAGAGGGACTATAGCCAGCAGGGGGTACCGCTTGATCCCTCTAAAGTGTGATTTGCATCACCGACCCGTCTGCCACAGCCCTTTCGCCACGTCGACGAAGGCCGACGCGGCAAGGATGGCTGAAAATCGGCAAATCACAAGTGAAGCCGCGAGATAGAGCATTGCCGTGCCCGAACGGGCACGACGAAGGGTATCAAAGGGTGGACAGGAACGTGCTGTTGTTGGCCTGCCATTCGATGATGTCGATGCGGATACGTTTTTTGTCGAGCTTGCCGACACTGGTCTTGGGAATTTCAGTAACAATGGCGATCTGGCTTGGAATTGCCCACTTGCTCAAGTGGCCCAATTCCACGAACGGCTTGAGGTGTTCCTTGAGCTCGCGAGCCCCTATCACATGGCCATCACGCACCACCAGCAAGGCAAACGGACGCTCGCCCCACTGCGGGTCGGCGATGCCCACCACCGCTACTTCGCGTACCGCCGGGTGGCGGCTGACCAGGTCTTCGAGGGCCAGGGACGAGACCCACTCGCCGCCGGTCTTGATCACGTCCTTGATGCGGTCGCGGATATCGATCACCCCAAACGCGTCGAGGGTCGCCACGTCGCCGGTGTGCATCCAGCCACCTTCCCACAGCTCGGCGCCCTTTTGCGGCTCGTTGTAGTAGCCCTCGGTCAGCCACGGCGCGCGCAACACCAACTCGCCCTGGGACTCACCATCAGCGGGCAGGAAATGGCCGTCGCTGTCGATGATCGCCGCTTCCACCAAGGGCACGGGCACGCCGGCCTTGATGCGGTAAGTGGTGCGCTCGTCCTCGGTGCCGGCCATCAGCTCATCGTTAAGATGGGCGCAGGACACCAGCGGCCCGGTCTCGGACATGCCATACGCGGCGGTCAGCTGAATCCCACGGGCCTTGGCCGCTTGATACAGCGAGCGATTGAGGGCGCTGCCGCCGATGACGATTTTCCAGCCGCCAAAGTCCACACCCTGGGCGGCCTTGGCGTTGAGCACCATTTGCAGGATGGTCGGCACACAGTGGGAGAAGGTGACCTTCTCCTTGCGCCAGAGCTCCACCAAGTATTCCGGATCATAACGGCCTGGGTAGACCTGTTTCAGGCCCAGCATGGTGGCCACATACGGCAGGCCCCAGGCATGCACATGGAACATCGGCGTGATCGGCATGTACACATCGTTGGTGCCCAGCAGGCGCACGCTGTCGACACTGCCCATGATGGTCGCCACGCCAATGGTGTGCAGCACCAATTGGCGATGGGTGAAGTACACACCCTTGGGGTTGCCGGTGGTGCCGGTGGTATAGAAGGTGGTGGCGACAGAATTTTCGTCAAAATCCTCGAAATCGTACTTCGGGCTGGCGGCGGCCAGCAGGGTTTCGTACTCCCCGACCAGATTGGGCAGCTCGGCGGTTTTCTCGGCCGCATCGGTCAGCAATAACGTCTTATCGACAGTGGCGAGCTGCCCCGCGATGGCCTGGTAGAGCCCCACGAACTCGCTATTGACCAGCACAAAGCGGTCCTCGGCGTGGTTCATGGTGTAGAGAATCTGTTCCGGCGACAGGCGCACGTTGATGGTGTGGATCACCGCGCCGATCATCGGGATGGCGAACATGCATTCCAGGTAACGGTGGCTGTCCCAGTCCATCACAGCGACGGTATCACCGGCCTTGACCCCGGCCTCGGTGAGCACATTGGCCAGGCGCGCAACCCGCTCGATCAGGGTCGGATAGGTGTAGCGCAGCTTGTCGCGGTAGATGATTTCCCGGGTCTTCTCGTAACGGGCCCCGGACATCAGCAGGCGTTTGATCAACAGCGGATATTGGTACGCACCTTCGGCGGGCGGGATAACACGGGTCTGCAACATACGAATCCCTTTTTATGACTGCACGGTCTTGGCTTGAAGACCTGCACTGTAGAGACGTTATGTGCCGGCCAAATCAGCCAAAGGAATGATTTGCAGCCTCCTGTGAATGCTAGCTTTGAGCCAGTATCGAGACATTGCGACGACCCAAATGTGGGGAGCTTCCTGATATCGATCACGCTCATTGGGGAGGCCGTACCCGCGTCACTCTTACCTCTCCTGACGCCAATATCAGCCATTTCCCATCCCTATTCCGACTGCATCCGACAGTAACTTCGTATTCTCCACTCGTTCTACTTTTACCAGTTGACCCTGCATATTTTGCTGACTTAGGTTCCTCGCCAACATCAACAACGACGAGGGAATGCACATGTCTGGAAAACCAGCCGCGCGCGTTTCAGACCCCACGACTTGCCCGATCCCAGGTCACGGCACCAATCCCATCGCCAGCGGCTCGCCCGACGTCTTTTTCGACGGCCTCGCCGCCGCCCGAGTCGGCGATACCTGCACCTGTGGCCAAGCCCTCAGCGGCGGGTTCTCCTCCACGGTCTTTATCAACGGCCGCAACGCCATGACCTTCGACGGCACCACCGACCATGGCGGCGTTGTGATCGGCGGCTCAGGCAGCGTCATCATCGGCAACACACATACACCCGCGTCTTTCGTCCCGCCCTTGCCGATCATTGGCCAGCCGGTAGTCGAGTTCGAGGCTGCCAACACTCGAACGGGCGAGCCGATTGCCCAACAAGCCTACGAACTCGAAACCGCCGAAGGCCACATCGTAAAAAGCCGGACCAACGCCCAAGGCATGACCCAAGGCGTCGCTACTCGCCAGCCTGACCTCGCCGTCGTGCGCTGGACGGTCTGAGCCTCAGGGAAGAATCCAATGACTACCCAATGCATCGCCCCACACGACCTGGACATGAAAAAACTCTGGGAAAGCACCTGCGAACTGTCCGCCTGCAAGCGCATAACCAGCCACGACGGCAGAAACCCGAAGACCACCATCGTCGTGCCGTTACTGACCTGTAGCTGCCTATGGCACAGGTTTCAAAAAGAAGCCGAAGACTGGATCGCCCCCGGCGGAGTCCTCATCGCCGACCCACAAGCCCGTAACCGCAGGATCAACGCGGCGTATGCGCAATTGTGGCTGGCGGATAACCGGTTCCAATGGGCCGGGCTGGCGGCGTTTGCGTCCAAGCAGGTGGGGTGTGGGTTGTTGCATGCCGTCACGCTGGATGAGCGGATCGAAGCGGAGAGAAAAGCCTATCAGACGCTTCAGGAAAGCCACCCCAAGGACTTGTACGAGCGCATAGTAACCAACAAACTGCGCGCCAACGTTGAGTTGTGGGAGGCGTGGGACAAGGCCAAACAGCAAAACCCGGTTCCGCTGACAAGTGACCCACTTTTGGGTGGGGCGATTGCGATGCTTCAGGAGGAGCTGAAATACGTTCACGAAATGTTGGCGCTGGGGAATACGGCGCTGTTTTTGGATGTTTATCCGTTGCATCGGTTTTATATGGTGCGGGGGTTTAAAGAAATGGAGGCGTGTTTGCGTGAACGTGACAGCCTAAAAGATGAAGTAATTTTGCCTATTGCAGATAGAGTTGAATTTGGCATCGCTCAGCAAGAAATTCTTGAAACCTTTGCCTACATTGATCAAGGTAAAATTAGCGAAAGCGTGCGAACGATGGCACAGCACGAGCAAATAAACATTCTTCAACCTGCATTGTACGATGTAGAACGTTTTGCACTATTAATGCGAGGAACTCAGGCGGGAGATGTAGTGTCAGTCGTTACCGGTCTATTCTCGGGACTATCAGAGGAAATACAGTTAACCTTGGCCAGTCAGTGCAAAGCGCCAGACGGTCGAAAAATGTCTTTTAGCCGTAACCCCATCGCAAATTTGGCGGAAAAATATCAACGAATGGAGTTTGTGATGCGAGTCGCAACTCAATTCGACATTTTGTTAAAAAATCAAAGTACCCACGCTCAATTAAAAGCCTCAATTACCGAAATTGCTAACGGGGGAGGGATTAACTAATGCGGCGGTTGTACCTTGGAGCACTAACTCTAGGCTCACTATTTTTTTTAATTTATATTGCTCACGACCCCAAAGCCACTACTGTGATTTCGGCTCATATTGGAAAAACGTATGATGGAGTAGTGCGAGATTCGACGTTTCCGATCAAAGCCAAAACAGTGATCTATCCAAGTGAGCCGCCGGAACCGGACTCAGTTTGGATTAGAAGTTCGGTCATTGTGAAATTTGATGACCCAGAACACGGTTTCACCTTGCCTCCAACAAAATTCGGTCTCGTAGGTTTTAATGGATGGAAAGTCACCACTATTACCACTTCCCCGATGCTGGAGACCTTGCCTTTCGACCAGTTAATTCCATTGCTCGATCATGTTCAGGAGATGCTAAAGAGTGCCGGGTGGATACCGAAGGATGACAACGAAAACTACACTTGGATCAAAACAGGTAGTGAGGCCGACAGAAAGGCGTTACAAAGCTTATTATTCCGTAAAGCCGTAACCGCGACGCTTCTGATACCTCATAAATACGGTATGTCGCTCATCGTCAAATGCTACGCGCGTTGCGCTGAGCGTGATCCGAATACGGCGAGATATCTAATCGATGTCAGTGTGGGAAGGGACTATAGCAACCGATAAACAATAGCTTAACTCACCCGCCTCGAAGGCCCCTTAATGATCTGCAAGTGCCTGTGGTACCGGTCTCAAAAAGTACCCGAAGACCGGATCGCCCCGGCGGCGCACTTATCACCGCCCCACACGCCCCCCTCAAGACCCCTGCTGAACAAGCGTCATTTCATACTGGTAAACGCCAACTTCACCCCAATCGCAATCAACACCGCTCCCATCGTCCGATCGAACCAATGCCCCATCCGCGCAAACCCTGCACGCACCCGCTGCTGGCTGAACAACATCGCCACCAGGCAGAACCACAGCGCCGTGGCCACCGCCAGGTACACGCCATAACCCGCCTGCACCGCCAGCGGTGTGTGCGGGTTGATCACCACGGTAAACAGCGACAGAAAGAACAACGTCGCCTTGGGGTTCAAACCGTTAGTCACAAAGCCTGCGGTAAACGCCCCGCGCGGAGTGCGCTCGCCAACTTCGCGGTGCAACTCGCCTGCGGCGGCAGGTTTGGCCGGTTGTGCGCGCAGGGCCTTGAAGCCGATGTACAGCAGGTACGCCGCCGCCGCCCATTTCAGTGCGTTGAATAGCACGATGGACTGGGACACGATCAAGCCGATGCCGAGCAACGAGTACCCCACGTGCAGGAAAATCGCCGAACCCACGCCCAATGCAGTCCAGGTCCCGGCGCGACGGCCGTGGGTCACACTTTCACGGACCACCACCGCGAAATCCGGGCCGGGGCTGGCTACCGCCAACAGGTGAATCAGGGCCACGGTCAAAAACTCGGCGACGTACATACTCACTCCATTAAGTAACAGATTATTTCATCTGATAGGCTCGGTAGATTACGCCTTCGAACCCTGTCGCAAAAGGTACAGTTGATGACGAACAATCGCCGCGCCGTCTTCCTTGATCACCCGTCCCTGGACCTGGGGGACCTCGACCTCAGCGAGTTGCGAAACTGCTTCAGCGACCTGCAGCTGTTTGAGCAGACCACGCCGCAGAATGTGCTCGAACGCCTGCAAGGCGCCCAAGTCGCCATCAGCAACAAGATTGCGCTCAACAGCGAAACCCTGGTGGCCTGCCCCGAGCTCAAGCTGATCCTGGTGTCGGCCACCGGCACCAATAACGTCGACCTTGAAGCCGCCCGCACCCATGGCGTCACCGTGAGTAACTGCCAGGGCTACGGCACGCCGTCGGTGGCGCAGCATACGATCATGCTACTGCTCAACCTGGCGACGCGTTTGAACGACTATCAGCGGGACGTGAAGGCCGGCAAATGGCAACAGGCCAAGCAGTTCTGCCTGCTGGATCACCCCATCGTCGAACTCGAAGGCAAAACCCTCGGCCTGCTGGGCCATGGCGAACTGGGCAGCGCCGTCGCGCGGCTGGCCGAAGCCTTCGGCATGCGCGTCATACTCGGCGCTATTCCCGGGCGCCCTGCCCGCGCCGATCGTGTGCCGCTGGATGAACTGCTGGCGCAGGTCGACGCATTGACGTTGCACTGCCCGCTCAACGAACACACCCGCGACTTGATCGGCGCCCGCGAGCTGGCGCTACTCAAGCCCGGCGCGTTTATCGTCAACACCGCGCGCGGTGGCTTGATCAACGAACAGGCCCTGGCCGATGCCTTGCGCAATGGGCACCTGGGCGGCGCGGCGACCGATGTGCTGAGCGTCGAACCCCCGGTGCATGGCAACCCGCTGCTGGACAACGTCGACGAGATCAACCCGCGCTGGAGCCGTGCCCTGCAGCAAATGCAGCAGCAAGGCTCGCGCATGCAAACTCTGC
>NZ_JAKNRV010000207.1:0-9162 GCF_023072625.1 Pseudomonas emilianonis | reverse complement strand
CGAAGGCCTCTTCGGGCTCGAGCACCTGCAGCAGCTCGGGCCGCGACGGGGCGGCAAACGGCAGTTCGGTGCGGGGCAGCCAGTTGACCACCTGCATGGCGGTCAAGTAAGCGCGACGTCGGGACTCGATAAGCACAGCTCGGCCACTTGTGGATAAGTAAAGAGCGGGGATTCTACCGCTGTTCGGTAACAATCGCCCACTGCGCACTGACCGGCTGTGGATAAATCCCGCGCCTGATGCAGTACAATCGCGACTTTTAATCGCCAACCAGCCGGCCATTCCCATGATCGAACCCAAGCGCGTCCTGCGCGCCCTCGCCGAACACTGGGCCTTACTTGAGCCACTGTGCGAACACTTCGACCAAGGCACCCTGAGCCTCGGCGAGCTGCGCGCACAACTGGCCGCCCAACAACTGGACAGCACGCCCCAGGACATCACCAGCTTGCTGGACGTGTGGATTCGCCTGGATATCCTGGTGCCTGTCGCCAAGAGCCCGAACCGTTTCGAGCTCAACGCGCAGATCCACGACTTCCTGGCCTATCTTCGCAAGGAGCACCGGCTTGGCCTGTGCCTGGAAATCGAAGCCTACCTGCGCCACCTCGAGCGCCTGGCCGGTTATATCCAGGACGCCTTCGACATCCGTGACGGCCACGACCTGGCCCGTCAACTGCGCCTGCTGGACATGCGCGTGCGCGACGTGCTGAAAAAGCTCGCCAACGACGAGCAAGCCCTCGTCGCCGTGGCAGACCGCGCCAAGACCAGCGACCGACAGATTCCGTTGCGTCAGCGTTACGCCGAAGTGCTGGCGACCTGGGACGAATACGTCGAACCGATGATCCAACTGGTAAACGCCGACGGCGCCTTCGAACAAGGCGTGCGCAAGGTCGAAAACGTGCTGCTGCGCATGCTCACCGAGCAGCAGCGTCTTGGCCATCTGGTCGACGACGACATGCTGTTGCGCACCCACGCGCGCATCCTCGAAATGCAGACCAGCGCCCAACTGACCCTGCGTCACGCCCGCGAGCTGCTGCTGCCATTGCGTGAAGAAGCGCGTCGGCACAACGCCGTGACCCGTGGCGCAGCGCTTGCCTTGTCGGCCATTCGCCGTAAAGGCCTGGACGCGGTGCCGCAGGCCGCGATGCCGATGTTTACCCGGCCGCAAAGCACCTTCCTCGGCAGTGCCAGTCAGGTCGAAGCCTATGTGTATGCCCTGGCGAACTTCGAGCCGAAACCCGCGCGGTTCCCCAAGGCGCACAAGGCCCCTACCGGCGAAGCCCAGCGCGCACCGCGCACGGTCAAGGAAATGCTCGAACGCTGCGAAGACGCGCTGCCGATGCCGGACCTGATGACCTGGCTGCTGGAACAGGAACCGGACGGCGCCACCGACGAATTGCTGTACTGGTTCTCGCGCCTGTCCCGCGAAAAACGCTTCAAGCGCGAGCGCCTGGAGCGCCGCGATTACCACACACACGAGCATCAGGTCAGCCTGCGCTCATTCGCCCTGCTCCCGGCCAGCACAGACGCGGCCGAGCATTCTGCGAGCACCCCTTATGCATCTTGATCTATCCGAACTGTCCCAACTGGCGCCGATCTTTCGCGAGCTGTTCAAGGGTTACCACGTCAGCCGCCGCGACCCGGAGCTGTACGCGCAACTGTCGAACTTCCAGGACCAGTACCGCACGCTGTTCAAGGCCCTGGGCTTTGAGCTGGTGTGCGATACGCGTGGTTTCTACTATTTCGTGCCGGACTCCGCCATCGCCAGCGCGCAGGTGAACAAGACCGCGCAACGCCTGGCGTTGTTCACCTTCATCATCGTCGAGCACCTCGCCGACCAGGGCCGCGACCCGATTGCCGTGCTCGACGGCGGCAGCCTCGGCCGCGATGAACTGCCGTCGCTGTTGGAGAAGTACCGCGACCTGTTTATCCAGGCCGAAGTGCAGACTCAGGAAGAGCTCGAAGAAAAAATCATGCGCCGCATGACCCAGCTGGGTTTTGCCAGCGAAGACAACGGCATCTATCGCTTCCTGCCGCCGATGCACCGTTTCCTCGATGTGTGCCTGTCGGTGCAGCAGGACCGCGACCTCGCGGCCAGCATCCACAGCGTGCTGCCATTGCCGGCGCCGGTGATCATCAACGAAGACAGCGACGAAAAACTGCTGGAAACCGATGACCCGCTGGACTTGAGCGACTTTGCCGACGACAGCGAAGAAGACGCCCTGGCCCGCGCCATTGCCGAAGAACAGGAGACCGATGCATGAGCAAGGAACGCTACGGCATCCGCCGCTTCGCCCTATTGAATACCGCTGGCTACAGCCTGGGTTTGTTCCCGCTGGAAGAGCCGCTGTCGGTGTATGGCGCGAACAACCTGGGTAAATCGGCGTCGATCAACGCTTTGCAGTTCCCGATCCTGGCGCGCATGTCGGACATGAGTTTCGGCAAGTACACCCTGGAACAATCGCGGCGCTTCTACTTCGCCACCGACACCAGCTACATCCTCGTCGAAGTCTCCCTGCCCCACGGCCCACACGTGATCGGCGTGGTCGGACGCGGCCCGGGCGGTGGTTTCGGTCACCAGTTCTTTGCCTACGCCGGCAAGCTGGACCTGGCCCACTACCAGAAAAACGACACCTGCCTGCGCCAGAAAGAGCTGTTCACCAACCTTGAGCGCGAGGGCCTGAAAGCCTACGAACTCAAGCCCGATGAACTACGCCGTTTGCTGGTCGGCGGCCACACGTCGATCCCGCTGGACCTGACGTTGATCCCGCTGCGTTCCACCAGCGAACAGAGCCTGAAGACCTTCCGCGCGCTGTTTATCAACCTGCTGCACATGCGCGAAATCACTGCCGCCAAGCTCAAGCAATTGTTCCTCGATGCGTTCGAGCACAGCCTGCGTTCCGGCAGTGTCGATTACATCGCCGCGTGTGAAGAAGCCTTCCGCGACGTGCGACGCATGGAGCAGGACTACAACTCGCTGGTCGCCGCCGGCCCGCTGGTCGAGGCCCTGGCCAATGGCGTGAAACAACGCGACATCCTGCGCGGCAAACTGCATCGCCTGTCGCCGCTGCTGGATTCGCTGCTGGGCACCTGGTCGGACTACGCCGGTGCGCGCAAGGAAGAGCTGACCCTCCAGGCCGAGCACTACCGCAACGAGCAGGACGCGCTGCAGAACAACCAGCGTGGCGGCACCCAGGAGCTGATGCGCCTGGAGCGCGAAATCAGCGGCATCCAGCGTTGGCTGGGCGAGCTGTCGGTGCTCAAGCATCGCTTTGCGCTGGTCGATGACGTCAAGGTGCTGGAACAGCAACTGCTGGCGGCCAAGGATGCCCACGATGAACTCGCCGGCGCCCTGGCGCAGTCGCGGCAGTTCAGCGCCGAGGACTTGGACGAGCGCCTGCGCGACCTGGAAAAACGCTTGAAGTCGGTCAAGCAGCAACTGGACCACGCCGACAACAACAGCTACGCCAAACTGCGCGAGGAATTCTCACAGCAGGATGTCGAGCGTCTGATGCGTCTGTTCAACAGTTCGTTGTTCAGCCTGCCGTTGGGTGAGCATGGCATCACGCTGGATGAGGACGGCCAGTGGGTCAAATCCCTGGAACTGATCCTCGATGGGTTCAAGGGTGAGCGCTTTGAAGTGCCGGGGCTGTCCATCGACATCTCCCACATCGAGCCACCTGCCTTGCAGGCCCTGGCGGATCGCGCAGCCTTGCGCGACCAGAAAGAGCGTCTGGAAAAAGAACTCAAGCAGCTCAAGACGCAGCAGGCGGTCGCCTCTGACCGCGCCGCGAGCAAAACCCAGACCGAAGCGCTGTACCAGCAAGTGCTGGACGCGCAAAAGGCGCTGGAAGATTTCCGCCGCGCGCAGACCCTGAGCGCCGAAGAAGGCGAGAAGCTGGAACAGCTGGCGCAGATGGAAGCGGCCCAGGATGAATTGAAGCGTTCCAGCGATGCGTTCACCGAACGCGTGCAGCAACTGTCGGCCAAGCTGCAACTGGTCGGTCGCCAGATCGGCGATATGGAAGCCAAGCAACGCACCCTGGATGACGCGTTGCGCCGTCGCCAGTTGCTGCCGGCGGATTTGCCGTTCGGCACGCCGTTCATGGACCCGGTCGACGATTCCATGGACAACCTGCTGCCACTGCTCAACGACTATCAGGACAGCTGGCAGGGCTTGCTGCGCGCCGATGGCCAGATCGAAGCGCTGTACGCCCAGGTACGCCTCAAGGGCGTGGCCAAGTTCGACAGCGAGGACGACGTGGAGCGGCGCCTGCATCTGCTGATCAACGCGTATGCGCACCGGACCGACGAAGCCCTGACCCTGGGCAAGGCGCGGCGCGCGGCGGTCACCGACATCGCGCGGACCCTGCGCAATATCCGCAGCGACTACGACAGCCTGGAACACCAACTGGCCTTGTTCAACCGCGAGATCAACAAGCGCCAGGTGTCGAACCTGCAGAGTTTCCGCATCGTGCTCGCGCCGAACAAGGAAGCGCTCAAGCATATTGACCAGATCATCCACAGCGCCGGTCAGTACGAAGAAGGCGAAACCCTGTCGGTGTTCGACTTGAGCCAGAGCGCCGAGCAGGACAACAAGAACGAAGAGGCCAAGGAATACCTGGCGCGCCTGGTCGCGGCCAACCATAACCAGTTGGGTCTCAAGGACTTGTTCGAGCTGGCGTTCGAGATCACCAAGGTGAATGGCCAGCCGGTGATTCACACCGACATCGACGGTGCGGCGTCCAACGGTACCACCATGACCATCAAGGCGCTGACCAACATGTATTTGTTGCTGCACTTGATGGACCGCGACCAGGCCGGGCGTGTGCGCTTGCCGTACTACCTCGATGAAGCGGCCGACATCGATGAAAAGAACCAGGCGGCGCTGCTGGAAACCAGCCTGCAATTGGGCTTCGTGCCGATCCTGGCGAGTGTGAAGCCGCAGGTGTCCGCCCAGGTGGCGATCGACCTGGAAGGCGGCAGCGGGCCGAATGGGATCTACATCGATGAGGCGGACTGGAAGTACATCCGTCGCCATGATGCGGTGAAGGCGACGGTGAATGTGCAGGCGGATGAGCCGGAGCTGGATGAGGTCTGACGGTTTGCGCTGAAAGACAGAAAGGCCGCGATCTTATGGATCGCGGCCTTTTTTGTGGGCTGGGGTTTGGCGGTGTTTTTGAGGGCCTCGTCGCGGGCAAGCCCCCTCCCACATTTGACCGAGTTTATCCTGTAGGAATGCGCTCGAAGGTGGGAGCGTCGCGGGCAAGCGCCCTCCCACAGGTGGCTGCGTTTATCCTGTAGGAATGCGGTCACCTGTGGGAGGGGCTTGCCCGCGATAGCCGCGCCTCGGTCTACTTACCCAGCGGAATCTTAGGTGCCCAGGTCAGCCACTCATCTTCAAACTTGTCGAACAGCGGGAAGGTTTGCTGCGGCCGTGCGGCGCTGCCCATGCGTTCGCCATCGGGCGTGGCAAAGGCGATGCCGCCGGCGACCAGGGTTTCCAGGGACTCGGTGCGCACCGTCGCGCCTTTGAACAGGCCGAAGTCGAGACCAAAGCCGCTGGTGTTCCAGAAGCGGCTGCCGCTGCGCACCAATGCCGCGTACTTGGGTTCGATCAGGATATGGATCAACACGCGGTCGGCGGTCTGGCCCAACTCGTAGCCGGTGACTTTGCCCACGGTGACTTCGCGGTAAGTGACGGGCACGCCTTCTTTGAGCGAACCACGGCGTGCGGCGCTGAGTGTCAGGCTCAGGCCGGCCTCCTGGTGGGTGGCTTCGGGCGGTTGGTCCAGCGCGACAAAGCTCTTTTGTGGCCCGGCGTTTTTCACCGCGGGCAGCACCTCGATGTATTGGCCGGTGACCAGGGTTTCCAGGTTCGAGGTTTTCATCAGGCCCAGTTCCGGCTTGACCACCCAGAACTGGCTGCCGACGCGCGCGATGCGATCCGCGACCTGGGTGATGCGCGCACCGAGCAGCACCGATTGCATATCGGCGCTGAGGTCGACGCTCTCGATCTTACCGACGTCCAGGCCTTTGAAACGCACGGGGGTACCGGGGCGCAGGCCGTCGGCGCGGTCGACTTTGATAGTCACCAGGGTGCCACTCTGATTCGCCGCGTCACGATCGGTGAACAGGCGGAAACGTGGGATACGCTTTCTCAGCGGCACGTTCGGTTCCGGCGTTTCGAAGGCGATACCGCCAGATATCAGGCTGGCCAGGGATTCGCTTTTAACCTGGATACCGCCGGTGAGGCCGCCGGTCAGGGTTACACCGCTGGCATTCCAGAAACGCGTCGAGCCATTGACCAGGTTGGCGTATTCCTTCTCGATGTGGACACCGATCACCAACTGTTTGTTTTTGCGTGAGAACTGGTAGCTCTGCACCGAGCCGACCTTGACCTGCTTGTAGAGGATCGGGCTGCCAACATCCAGGGAGCCGAGGTTGTCAGTGAACAGCACCATGTGCAGGCCAGGAGAACGCAGGTCCAAGGGCGGTGCCTTGGCCCGAGCCACGTACTCGCGTTGAGGTGCAGTGCCTTTGTCACCGGGACGAACCGCGATGTAGTTACCTTTGACCAACGCCTCGAGCCCAGTGATACCGGCCAGGGAAATCGACGGTTTGACCACCCAGAACTGGGTATCCTGAACCAGGTAGTCTTCGGCCAATGGGTCGAGGGTCAGCTCGGCGTTGGCACTGGACAGGTCCGGATCGATCTTCAGGGTTTTCAGGCTGCCGACCTGGATACCTTTGTACATCACCGGGGTACGCCCGGCCTGCAGGCCTTCGAAGTCGGTGAGTTTGACCTTGACCTTGATGCCGGCGGCGGCGGCGTCGAAGTCTTCATACAGGCGGAAGGGCAGGCTCGGATCGGTCGGCGGGCTGTCCTTGCGATTCTCCGGGGTGGCGAAGGCGATACCGCCAGAGACGATGCTGGAGAGGGATTCGCTGCGCACCTTCACACCGGAGAAGTTGGCGTCGATGCTGATGCCGCTGGCGTTCCAGAAACGCGTGTGTTTGCGCACCAGGCTGGCGTAGGTCGGCTCGATGTAGACCTTGATCTCGACGGTGCTCTGGTCCTCGGACAATAGATAGCTTTTGACCTGACCGACCTGGATCTGCTTGTAGAACACCGGGCTGCCGCGGTTGAGCGAGCCGAGGCGGTCGGCCTTGATGGTCAAGTGCAGGCCGGGCTTGGCGTCGGACAAGGGCGGTTCTTCGGACAGCGCCTTGAATTTGCGCGTGGACTCACCATCGCCAGGGCTGGCGGCAATGTAGTTACCCGACACCAGAGTCTCCAGGCCGGTGATGCCGGCGAGGCTGACGCTGGGTTTGACCAGCCAGAAACGCGTATTGGTCTTGAGGTACTGCTCGACATCCTTGTTCATCTCGATGGTGGCAATCACCCCGCGATTGTTACCTTCGTCGTCCAGGGCCAGAGTCTTGACCTTGCCCACGGGCATACCTTTGTAGACCACTTCGGTCTTGTTGATCTGGATGCCTTCGCCGCTTTCGAAGCGTACCTGGATCTCGATGCCCTGTTGGGAGTAGGCACGCCAGCCCAACCAACCGCCGATGATCAGGGCGATCAGGGGCAGTACCCAAATGGCTGACCAGTTGGAGGCCGGGCGGGTTTTAGCTTTAGGCAAATCACTCATGGTCGTCGTCCGACTCCGTGTTATCCCAAATCAGTCGGGGATCAAAAGTTACAGCGGCAAGCATCGTCAAGATCACCACACTGGCGAACGCCGCTGCGCCGAGATTGGCCTCGACACTGGCAAGCCGTCCAAAGTTTACAACCGCCACCAGGATGGCGATCACGAAGATATCCAACATGGACCAGCGGCCGATGAATTCGATAAAGCGGTACATGATAATCCGTTGTTGCGCGGACAGCGGTTGGTGACGCTGCACCGAGAACAGTAGCAGACCAATGCCCACTAGCTTGAACGTCGGCACCAGGATGCTGGCGATGAACACCACCGCCGCGATGGGGAACATGCCGTGCTGCACCAACTGGATCACGCCGGACATGATGGTACTGGGGTCACCCTGGCCGAGAGAGTTGACGGTCATGATCGGCAGCAGGTTGGCGGGGATATAGAGAATCGCGGCGGTGATCAGCAAAGCCCAGGTTCGCGTGAGGCTGTTGGGACGACGGGCATGGACCAGCGCACCGCAACGCGTGCAGGTTTGCTCATCGGTGTCTGGCGCTTGCTTGTTCAATTCGTGGCATTCGGTACAAATCAGAATGCCTGCATCAATCGCCCGCATGATCATCCTCTCCTGACAGTGATTGCCAGATCTGGTGGGGCGACATCACCACCTCAAGCAGAACCTGAACCATTAATAGGCTGACGAAGCAGACCAGGCCCAGGCCAATCGTAATGGAGGCCATGTCGGCGAGTTTTACGATCGCCACCAGGACGCCCATCAGGTACACCTCCAACATCCCCCAATCTTTCAGGTGATGGTAAATGCGGTAGAGCAGCAGCCCGTAACTGCGGCCGATGTTCCAGCGAATGCTGAGCAACACCGCCAATTGGCAGAGCAGCTTGAGCAGGGGAATGCCCATGCTGCACAGGAACACAACGGCGGCGACGCCGCGCATGCCGGTGTCGAACAGGCCGACTACGCCGGTCCATACGGTGTCCTCTGAGGACTGCCCGAGTAGATTGAGCTGCATGATGGGCAAAAAGTTCGCGGGGATGTACAGCAACAGTGCTGCCAGCACTAAGGCGAGGCTACGTTCGACGACGTTGTGGCGGTGCGCGTACAGCTCGTAACCGCAACGCGGGCACTGGGCTTTTTCGCCGAGGGCGAGCACAGGTTTGCGCATCAGTAAATCGCACTCATGGCATGCCACCAGGTCGTCCAGGGGTAAATCCGACACCTTGGGGGCATCATCCGGATCGGGCATAGATAGGGCTCGGACGCTAAAAAGGTTAGGTGCCTATTCTAGTAGTCTGGTTCAGAAATAACTGTGCAAATTTGTCGGATGCCGGATCGTCGCAAGCCACTTCGCACTTTCCAAGCAGACAAACAAAACCCCTGTCTGCGTGAGCAAACAGGGGTTCTGGAATTTAATCTTGACGATGACCTACTCTCACATGGGGAAACCCCACACTACCATCGGCGATGCATCGTTTCACTACTGAGTTCGGGAT
>NZ_JAKNRV010000206.1:0-9209 GCF_023072625.1 Pseudomonas emilianonis | reverse complement strand
GGGTGGACGCTGCCGCCAGCAGCACCCGCGAGCGATTCAGTGCTAACGGCACGACGCCCGCCCCGGTCAAAGGCACTTGGCAAAATGTCGACCAGGCGACCCTGAACATCGGCTATGAACTGGATTTCTGGGGCAAAAATCGCGCAGCCGTCGAGGCCGCCGTGGGACGCCGCCATGCCCTGGAAGTCGACAGCCGAGCAGCCGCGCTGATGGTCTCGGCGGCCGTGGTGCAAACCTATATCGACCTGAACGATACCTACGCGCAGTTGGACGTCGCCCAAGCGCTGCTGGACCAGCAAGTGCAGATCGAACAACTCACGCAGCAACGTTTTGCCGCGGAGTTGGGCACCCAGATCGATATCAAGCAATCCCAGGCCTCGCTGCCCGCCAGCCGGGCCAGCATTGCAGCGCTCAAGGAAATGATCGAGCTGCACCAAAACAAGCTCGCCTCATTACTGGGCCAGGGGCCGGACCGTGGGCGCTCGATTGCGCGCCCTCACCTGCAAGCCGGCAACAGCGTGGTGCTGCCCAGCCACATTGCCGCCGAACTGGTGGGCCATCGCCCCGACGTGGTTGCCCAACGCTGGCGGGTCGAGGCCTGCGGGCATGAGATCGACGTGGCGAAAGCGCGCTTTTATCCGAACGTGAACCTCACGGCGTTTGTCGGTTTGCAAAGCCTGGCGTTCGATACGTTCAACGATCACAGCAGTCGAATCCTGGGGTTTGCACCGGCGATCAGCCTGCCCATCTTCGAAGGTGGCCGCTTGCGCGGCAATCTGGATGCACAGGACGCGGCGTATGACCTGGCCGTGGAAAACTACAACCAGACCGTCGTCGATGCGCTGCGCGATATCGCCGATCAACTGTCATCGCTGCGCTGGTTGAAAGAACGCCTGGCTCAGCAACAGGAAGCGGTCGACACCGCCCAGGCGGCCGCCGACCTGGTCAACCTGCGCTATCGCGCAGGCCTGGCCACTTACTTGCAAGTGTTGGCGACCGAGAACGCGACCCTGGCCCAGAAGCGCCAACTGGTCACCTTGGCGTCTCGCGCCCTGTCGCTGCAAGCCAATTTGAGCCGGGCGCTGGGCGGCGGCTACCGCCCCGAGTTCCGCGCCTCCGTCCCTGCCCTCTCAACCGTAGCAGATCACTCATGACCACCCCGACGTCCGCCCCCACGCCTGTCAAACCGTCCTATCGCCCGCAGCGGCTGCTGATCCTGGGGATCGTGCTACTCCTGGCCGCCCTCGGCGGCGGGTACCTGCTCGGGCTGGGCAACCAGTCCACCGACGACGCCTACGTGGATGGCAACATCGTTCAGGTCACCGCCCAGGTCAGCGGCACCGTGACCGTCATCGGCGGCGACAACACCGACCATATCGACGCCCATGCGCTGCTGGTCACGCTCAATCCCGTGGATGCCGAGATCCAGTACCAGCGCGCCCAATCCAACCTGGCCCGCGCCGTGCGCCAGGCGCGCACCCAGTATTACCAGGTTCAGCAACTGCAGGCGCAAGTCAGCCAACGGCAAAACGACGTGCGCAAAGCCCAGGACGATGTGCGCCGCCGCAGCCAACTGGCCGCCAGCGGCGCGGTGTCCCGTGAAGAAATCAGCCATGCCGAGGAAGTCCTCAAAAACGCCCTCGCTGGCCTCGACGGCACACAACATGCGCTGGCCGTGCGCCTGGCGATGGTCGACAACACCACACTGCGCACCCACCCCGATGTGCTGGTGGCAGCCGCCAACTTGCGCGATGCGTACATTGCACTGCACCGCACGCAGATCTACTCGCCGGTCAGCGGCCTGATCACCAAGCGCAGCGTGCAAGTGGGTCAGCGCATCAACCCCGGCGTGGCTTTGATGTCGGTGGTACCGATCGATCAAGTGTGGGTGAACGCCAACTTCAAGGAGTCGCAGATCGAAGATCTGCGCATCGGCCAACCTGCCGTGCTGCGCGCCGACGCCTACGGACGCAAGGTGGTGTTCCACGGCACGATCGTCGGCCTGGATGCCGGTACCGGCAGTGCGTTTTCATTGATGCCCGCGCAAAACGCCACCGGCAACTGGATCAAAGTCACCCAGCGCGTGCCGGTGCGCATTGCGCTGCGCGCCGATGAAATTGCCGCTCACCCGCTGCGCCTGGGGCTCTCCATGCGCGTGTCCGTGGACACCACCGACACCCGTGGCCAGGTGCTCAACACCACCTCGCCGGCCCAACCCGCCTACAGCACCGATGTGTTCGAAAACGAGCTCAAGGACGCCAATGCGATGGTCGAACAGGTCATCAGCGCCAACGAAGACCGCGGCCAGGTCGCTCAGTCGCTCAAGCCTTGACGGGGTCCCTGCATGTACCGGAAAAACGCTGCCTTGTTGATGACCGTAGGGCTGCTCTGCGCGCTGGAATACCTGCAGGCCGGTATGATCGCGTTTGCGTCGGCACCGATCCGGGGCGAAATCGACGCCAGCCCCGAGGAGTTCACCCTGGTCGCGGCGCTGTATGCGTGTATCGCCGTGGTGGTGATCTCCAAGCAGCGCTGGTTGGTGGAACGGCTCGGCTGGCGCAACTTCATGCTCGGTTCGATCAGCATTTACGTGCTGGGCGCCGTTGTGTGCGGGATCAGTGGTGACCTGACCAGCTTCACCGTCGGCCGGGTCGTCATGGCGCTGGGGGGTGCCTCCTTTATGACCTCCGCGCGCCTGATGGTGAACCTGCTGCCACCGGGGCCCGGGCGATTCGTGGGGGTCAAAGTGTTTGCCACCGGCCTGGCCAGCGGCACGGCGGCAGCGCCGTTTCTGTCCTCGTTGGCGGTGGTCGAAGACACCTGGCACGCGATCTTCTGGCTGCTGATCGCCGGCGCGGTGGCCGCAGGCGGGCTGTGCATACGGTTCTTGCCCAGTGAGCCGATTCACGAAGACGAACGCTCACCGTCCAGCCCGGCGAATATCCTGCTGTTGTCCGTGAGCACCTTCTTTCTGTTGTATGTGCTGCAGCGCTCCTACTACGACTTCTACAACGAGTCGATCATCCTCCTGGCCTTCGCGCTGCTGGCGGCATTGGGCGTGTACATTTTCTTCCATGCCGAACACGCGAAAGACGAGCCCTTCCTCAAGGTCAAGGACTTGATGCAGTCACGCTATATCCTCGGCGTGGGTTTGTTTTGCTTCACCTATATCGTGCTGGGCAGCAACAACTACATCCTGCCGTACTTCCTGCAGAGCGGGCTTGGCTATTCTTGGGACACCATCGGCACGTTCCAGGCGTTCGGCCTTGCCGGCGCCTTGTTGACCTGGTTCGCGATGGCTCTGGTCATCCCCAAGTACCCGGCGCCCAAGAAGTTCTTCGTGGTCGGCTTTGCCGCGCTGATCAGCTTCGGCCTGTTGCTGTCCTCCCTGACCCTCGACGCCAACATGTGGACCAATATCTTGCCCGCGCTGGTGCTCAACGGCTGCTTTGTGATGCTGGTCCTCGCCACTGCCGCGATGCAGACCTTCCGCGACGTGACCCATCACGACACCTTGTTCGCCCACGCTTACCAGATCAAAAGCATGCTCGGGCAAATCGCGATGGCCATCGGCACGACCCTCGCCACCTTGTTCCTGCAATGGCGCACCACGCTGCAGTACAACAACCTCAACGGGCATTTCAACCCAGGCGATCCGCTGTACCAAGACAGCGCACAACGCCTGACCCTGGCCCTCAGCCCCGCCGTCGGCGCAGGCCCGGCCAACCAGATCGCCGTCGCGACGCTGGCCCAGGACCTGCACCAACAGGCAACCCTGGTGGCCAGCATGGAGTATTTCTGGGTGGTTATCGTGGTGGCCGGGGTGGCGTTGGGGGTTTCGATGGCGCAGAAGACTTTTAAGTGAAGGTTGTCGGAGGGGCTTGGGCGGGACGTTCACGATAAAAACCGGCTCTGCAGAGCCGGTCTCACTGCCTTGGGATCAGAACGGATAAGGCTGGTCGGAAGGCTCGACCGTGACCCATTTCACTTCGGTGAACTCCTCAATCACCGCGCTGCCGTCGAAGCGGCCATAGCCGCTGTTCTTCATGCCGCCATAGGGGGCCTGCGGCTCGTTTTGCACGGTGGCACCGTTGATATGCACGCAACCGGCATCGAGGCGGCTGGCCAGGTCCAGGGCCAGGCTGACATTGCGACTGAAAATCGCCGATGACAGGCCGAATGCCGTGTCGTTGGCCACGTGCAGCGCGTGCTCGGCGCCGTTCACACGAACCACGGTCGTGACCGGGCCGAAGGTTTCTTCATCGTAGATTTCCATCGCCGACGACACGCGATCCACCAGGGTAGGCACCATTTGCGCGTCTTGCGCCCGCCCACCCGCCATAATCTCGGCACCTTTGGCGACAGCATCATCGAGCATCTGGTTGATGCGCTTCACCGAGCCCTGGGAAATCATCGGGCCCACTACGCTGGCCGGGTTGGTCACCGGATTACCATGCTCAAGGCCGCGGATGCGTTGCGCGAATTTGGCCACGAACTCATCAGCCACCGCCTCATCGACCACGAAGCGTTCGGTGGACATGCAGATTTGCCCCTGGTACAGAAACGCACCGAAGATCGCGGCGTTGACGGCGCCGTCGAGGTCGGCATCTGCCAGCACGATAAACGGCGCCTTGCCGCCGAGCTCCAAGAGCGAGCGTTTGAGGTATTTCGCACAGGTCTGGGCAATCATCCGGCCGACGTTGGTCGAACCGGTGAAATTCACCCGGCGCACCGTATCGTGGGCGATCAGCACTTCGGTCACCGCACCGGCATCTTCGGGCGCTGAGATGATGAAGTTCACCACACCGGCCGGGAAGCCAGCGTCATAGAAGGCCTGGGCCAGCAGCTCGTGGGTGCGCGGGCTGTTCTCCGAACCCTTGAAAATCACGGTATTGCCGCAGGCCAACGGGTAAGCGACAGACCGCGTGCCGAGCAGGACGGGACCGTTCCAGGGCGCAATGCTCAGCACCGTGCCAACGGGCTGACGCAAGGTGACAGAGAGCGTGCCGGGCTTGTCGGTGGCCAGGGTCTCGCCTTTGATTTGCGTGGTGAGTGATGCTGCCTCTCGCAGCAGGTTGGCTGAACCCTGCACGTTGAACTGCGCCCACAGGCGCGACGCACCGATTTCTTCGGCCATCACCGCGCAAAACTGCTCCATCTTGCTTTCCAGTGCATCGGCGGCGGCCAGCAGCAGGCGGCGGCGCTCGGTCGGGCCGACCTTCGACCAGGTCTTGAACGCTTGCTGCGAAGAGGCTGCAACGCGGCGTGCGTCTTCCACGCTACAGGCAGCGCCAGTGGTGACAACCTTACCGCTGACCGGATCGATACGCTGGTAGGTCTTACCGTCCGAAGCCGCTTGTGGGATGTTGTCGATGACGAGCTGAACATTCATCTTGGGTTCCTTTGATGGGCTTGAAAAATCACGCCACGTCGGCCGTCGCCGGCATGCGCAATATCGGTTTGATGGTGATGCCGCTTTCGCTGTCGGCCATCGCTTCGTTGACTTGGTCGAACGTGTAGAAGCGGCACAACTTATCGAACGGGAAACGGCCTTGCAGGTGCAGGTCGACCAGGGTGGGAATGAACGCGTTGGCGACCACGTCGCCCTGGACGATGCCCATGATTCGCTTGCCGGGGATCATTACGTCGTTGACGTTGAACGCTACTTCGGTGCCCATCCGGGTCGCCCCGACGATCCCGCAGGTGCCCAGCGTGGTGAGGGCGTCGATGGCCTGGCGCAGCACTGGGGCGCGTCCCGAGCATTCGAGGCTGTAGTTGACCCCGCCGCCGGTGATCTCGCGAATGCGCGCCACCGGGTCTTCTTCGCGGCTGTTGATGACATGAGTGGCGCCAACTTCCAGCGCCAGGCTCAGACGGCTCGGGGTCACGTCGACCGCAATAATGGTGGTCGCTCCGGCAACCTTGGCAGCCATCACCGCCGCCAGGCCCACGGCACCGGCGCCGAACGCGGCGAAACTGGCGCCCGCCTCAACCTTCAGCGCTTTGAGCACCGAGCCTGCGCCGGTCTGAATGCCGCAACCCAGCGGGCCGAGCAATTCCAGCGGGGCCGCTTTGGACACTTTCACCACGTTGCGCTCATTGGCGATGGCATAGGTCGAAAAGGACGACTGGCCGAAAAAGTGGTCATGTATCGGTGCACCGGTGCCACAACTACAGGTCGATGTGCTGCCGTCCTGGCGGGCGCCGCCGAAATTCAGCGGGTGCATGTGCGAGCAGTGCGCGGGATGTCCGGTCTCGCAGGGCAGGCACAACCCGCAGGACATGTAGGTCATGACCACGTGATCGCCAGGAGCGATGGTGGTCACCGCCGCCCCCACCGCCTCGACAACGCCCGCGCCTTCATGGCCCAACACGATGGGCAACGGTGTTGGAAACAGCTGGTCACGCACGACCATATCGGTGTGACAGACACCGGTAGCGACCACACGCACGCGCACTTCGTCCGGGCGAGGAACCGCCAGTTGCGCCTGTTCGAACAGGAGTTTGCTGCCGCTTTCGCGCAGCACCGCGACGGTCACTTCGATGGGTTGGAGGGTGCTTTGGGGCATCGGTTTATCCTCTTGGGGCGAAGTCATCCCAGCGGCACGGGGCGCCGGGTACGTTGATCGGGTTATTCACACGCGGCCCAGCCCAGCTGTGCGCGAGCCGCTGTCAGGTCCGATTGCAGGTCGTGGTGCCACAACCAGTCGAAACGGCTGGCCAGGGTGCTCGACAAAAGGGGCTCGCGGTCCTCGACCTGAACGTCGCGAAACTCATAGAGCTCGCCCGCCTCGCGGGAGGTTCGCTGCACACGGCAGGCACGCGGCCGGCGGATGGCGTCGTACACCTGCAGCACGCGCTGGGCGTGACCTTCCAGCACACGTGGATCACCCAGCAGCCGCGCGAGCAGCCAAGCGTCTTCAAGCCCTTGCCCGGCGCCGGCGCCCTGGTGGGGAAGCATGGCGTGGGCCGCGTCACCGATCAGCGCAACGCGGCCATGGGTATAGCCGGCCAACTCGTCCAGTTCGTGAAGGGCCCACAACGTCGGTTCGGGAATGCACCCAAGCAGCACGCGCACCGCATCGTCCCACTGCGCGAACGCATCCAGCATTTGCGCCTGGCTGGTACTTTTGACCCAGGGCGTGCCGGGCGGCCATACCGGGTTAGGCTCGCTGCGATCGGAAAGAAACGCCACCACGTTGATCAAGCGGCCCTGCTTGACCGGAAACGTAAGGATGTGGGCATCGAGGCCCAAGTACATTTGCGGCACGTTGATCAGGTGTTCGTCCACGCCAGCCGAGCGATAGGCGGCGCGCAGTTGCTCACTGTCGATCATGCCGCGATAGGCGCAGGTACCGCTGAAACGAGGGGCGACCGCAGGCTGGCCCAGCCCCTGGAGAACATAGTCGCGTAGCGAAGACTTGATGCCGTCTGCCGCGATCAACAGGTCGCACTCGTAGTCCGTGCCATCGGTGAACCGAACGCTGACGCGGTCACCCGTCTCCTCGGCGCCGACTGCGCGCTTGTCGAAGCGGGCGACACCTTCGGGTAATTGCTGGGCCAGGGCGTCGAGGAAATCCGCGCGGTGTACGGAGGACTGTCCGACACCCGGGGCGAGGCTGGCACCGAGATAACCGGCATCGACGCCACGGCGCCATTCAAACCAGATGTCTTGCCAGGGTTGCAAAGTGCGGTCGGCAATCCGCTCGTAGGGCTTGCCGATTCCCAGTCCCTCGATGGCGCGCACGGCGTTCGCACCGAACGACACACCGGCACCGACCTCACCGAAGGCGCAGGCCGCTTCAAACAATGTCACCTGCAGGTGCGGGTGACGGCAGAGATCAAGAGCCAAAGCTACGCCGGCGATACCGCCGCCGACGATGCCCACTTGCAAGACAGAATGAGGGCGAGTCATGGGAAAACCTTTTTAGTGTTTTTTTTGGAATAGATCGATCATGACTATTCACAAACTATTGATAAATGCCCTCATACCCATACAAGCTATCACCAGCCTGAATACACATAGCCATTGGTAAGGCCACGGAGCGATAAACCGAGATGAACCTGCGCGAGCTTGATCTGAATCTGCTGGTGATTTTTAACCAGTTGCTGGTGGACCGAAGCGTGTCGGTGGCGGCCGAGAGCCTGGGGCTGACTCAACCCGCAGCCAGCAATGCGCTCAAGCGTTTGCGCACCACCTTCAACGACGAGTTGTTCGTGCGCACGCCAAAGGGCATGCAGCCCACACCCTATGCCGCGCAACTGGCGGAGCCGATCTCCCAGGCGATCAGCCTGCTGCATGGTGCGATCAACCGGCAGGACGAATTCGACCCGGCGACCAGCCAGAAGCGCTTCGTGGTGGCAATGACCGATATCGGGGAAATTTACTTTATGTCGCGCTTGATCCAAGCGCTGCTTGAACAGGCCCCCGGCATCTCGGTGACCACCCTGCGAAGCACCGCGGATCTGTCCGAGAACCTGGCCAATGGTGAAGTGGACCTGGCCGTCGGCTTACTGCCGGACCTGCAGGCAGGCTTCTACCAACGACGCCTGTTTCACCATCGCTACGTGTGTCTGTGTCGCAAGGACCACCCGCTGACTCAACAGCCGATGACCCGGGAACGCTTTTGCGCATTCGGGCATGTCAGGATCTTGGCCGCGAGCACCGGGCACGGCGAAATCGACACGCATATGCAACGCGCGGGCTTGCAACGCGAGATTCGGCTCGAAGTGCCGCACTTTGTCGCGGTCGGCCATATCCTGCAGAACACTGACCTGATCGCCACGGTACCCGAGCGCTTCGCCACCAGCTGTGTGGAGCCCTTCGGCCTGACGAGCCTGCCGCTGCCCCTGCCGTTGCCCGAAATCGCCATCAACCTGTTCTGGCACGGTAAATACAATCGCGACCCGGCCAACAAATGGTTCCGCCAACTGATGTTCGAACTGTTCAGCGATTAAGCGCCACTCACTGCCAATGCGCGCACAGCCTGACCAGCTCATCGACCACATACCGCACCTTCGGCCGCAGATGGGACACCTTCGGCCACACGGCATGCACATCGACCGGTTCGGGCTCATACGCTTGCAGCACTTCCACCAGCCGGCCCGCGTCAATGTCGTCCTGGAACAGGCTGCGCGGCATCTGGCACAGGCCGGCGCCGGCCACGGCGGCGAGGATCATGGCCTCGCCATCGCCGATCTGATGGGTG
>NZ_JAKNRV010000205.1:0-9265 GCF_023072625.1 Pseudomonas emilianonis | reverse complement strand
CATTGGCGACGCCAGTGTTGGTCGGCCTGGGGGTCAGCGAGCTGTCGGTCAGCCCGCCGCAGATCGGCGAAATCAAGGACCGCGTCCGCCACCTGGACGCGGCGCAATGCCGGCAACTGAGCCTGGGCCTGCTCGACCTGAGCAGCGCCAAGGCGGTACGCCAAGCCTGTCAACACCACTGGCCGTTGAGCTGACAACAACAAGAAAAGGGAGACACGCCATGTACCAACACTTTATCGAAGGCCTGCAACGCCTGGGCCGTGCGCTGATGCTGCCGATTGCGATCCTGCCGATCGCCGGCCTCCTGCTGCGCCTGGGCGACACCGACCTGCTCAACATCGCGGTGATGCACGACGCCGGGCAGGCGATCTTCGCCAACCTCGCGCTGATCTTCGCCATCGGCATCGCCGTGGGTTTTGCCCGCGACAATAACGGCACGGCGGGCCTGGCCGGGGCGATTGGTTACCTGGTGATGGTCTCCACCCTCAAGGTGATGGATACGAGCATCAACATGGGCATGCTCGCCGGGATCGCCAGCGGTTTGATGGCGGGCGGGCTGTACAACCGCTTCAAGGACATCAAGCTGCCGGAATACCTGGCGTTCTTTGGCGGGCGGCGATTTGTACCGATTGTCACCGGGTTCAGCGCGGTCGGCCTGGGCGTGATCTTTGGCCTGATCTGGCCACCGATCCAACACGGCATCAACAGCTTCGGCGTGTTGCTGATGGAAAGCGGCAGCCTGGGTGCCTTCGTGTTTGGTGTGTTCAACCGCCTGCTGATCGTCACCGGCCTGCACCATATCCTCAACAACATGGCGTGGTTCGTGTTCGGCAGTTTTACCGACCCGCTGACCGGCGCGGTGGTCACCGGCGACCTGACCCGCTACTTCGCCGGCGACCCGAAAGGCGGCCAGTTCATGACCGGCATGTTCCCGGTGATGCTGTTCGGCCTGCCCGCCGCGTGCCTGGCGATGTACCGCAATGCCCTGCCGGAACGACGCAAAGTGATGGGCGGGATTTTCCTGTCGATGGCGCTGACCTCATTCCTGACCGGCGTGACCGAGCCGATCGAATTCGCCTTCATGTTCCTCGCGCCGTTCCTGTACCTGCTGCATGCGTTGCTGACCGGGCTGTCGATGGCGGTCACTAACCTGCTGGATATCCACCTGGGCTTTACCTTCTCCGGTGGGTTTATCGACATGGTGCTGGGTTGGGGCAAGTCCACCAATGGCTGGCTGGTCCTCCCGGTCGGTTTGGCTTACGCGGTGATCTACTACAGCGTGTTCAACTACTGCATCCGCCGCTTCCAACTGAAGACACCGGGCCGCGAAGATATCCCGGTGGCGCAGGCCGAAGTGATGAGCGATAACCAGCGCGCCACGGCTTACATCCAGGCGTTGGGGGGTGCGGACAACCTGCTCAGCGTCGGGGCCTGCACCACGCGGTTGCGGTTGGACATGGTCGACCGCAACAAAGCAGTGGATGCACAGTTGAAAGCCCTCGGCGCGATGGCCGTGGTTCGGCCGGGTAACGGTGGGAGCTTGCAGGTGGTGGTCGGGCCGATGGCGGACAGCATTGCCGATGAGATCCGGTTGGCGATGCCGTCGTTTGTAGCCAATGCGCCCGTGACGGTTGCGCCTGTGGATAAGTTGGTTGCGGTGGATGTGCGGGAAGCCGAGAAATGGCTGGATGCATTGGGTGGCCGGGAAAATGTGCGCCAGTTGGAAGCCGTGGCGATGACCCGGTTGCGGGTGGAATTGGGGGATGACTCGGTGGTGTCCGAGGCTCAACTGACAGCGCTTGGTTGCCAAGGCGTTAGCCAACTCGATAGCGGTGTTTGGCACCTGCTGATTGGTGACAAGGCCTCGGGTTTGAGCGAGGCGTTGGAGCAGATGGTCAGTGGCCGTGAGCTCAGCGCCGGGGTTTAAGCGATGTAGTGGCTGCTCTGGCCTTATCGCGGGCAAGCCCCCTCCCACATTTGACCGCGTTGCCAGGTTGGGCACCGGTCAAATGTGGGAGGGGGCTTGCCCGCGATTGCGGCCTCACAGGCAACAAAAAACCCGCTGACCCAACAGGCCCAGCGGGTTTCTTGTTCATGCAATCAACGAATCAAAAATCCGCCAACTGCCATACCTCATACGCCGGTGTCTCATAGGGATGGCTCAGCTTCAACGCGGCCACAACAGCCACGATCAACGCATCCGCCACCACCAGCTCAACCTTCCACTCTTCAACCACTTCAACCTGGCCGACTTGCCCGAGAAACGGCTGGCTGCCGTCCAACGCGCGGAATTGGCCCTGTCCCAGCACTTGCCAGGCGCAGCTGTCGTAGTCGCCGATGCGCCCGCCGCCGGCTGCGAAGACGGCGGTTTTCACCGTCTCCACGTGGCTCGCGGGCACAAAGAAAGCGAGCTTGTACACCGCCTTAGTTCACCCACACGCGAGCGTTGCGGAACATGCGCATCCACGCGCCGTCTTCGTTCCACTCTTCCGGGCGCCACGAGTTCTGCACGGCACGGAATACACGTTCCGGGTGCGGCATCATGATAGTGACGCGACCGTCGCGGCTGGTGAGGCCGGTGATCCCGCGCGGCGAGCCGTTCGGGTTGGCCGGGTAGCTTTCGGTGACCTTGCCGTGGTTGTCGACAAAGCGCATGGCCACGCAGCCGGACACGTCGGCTTCGAGCAAGGCGTCTTCGCTGGCGAACTCGGCATGGCCTTCACCGTGGGCGATGGCGATTGGCATACGCGAACCGGCCATGCCTTGCAGGAAGATCGAGTTGGACTCCTGCACCTGCACCATGGCGACACGGGCTTCGAACTGTTCGGAACGGTTACGCACGAAGTGCGGCCAGAACTCGCTGCCCGGGATCAGTTCGTGGAGGTTGGACATCATCTGGCAACCGTTGCACACACCCAGGGTGAAGCTGTCGTTGCGCTCGAAGAAGCCCTGGAACGCGTCGCGGGCACGGCTGTTGAACAGGGCCGACTTGGCCCAGCCTTCACCGGCACCCAGCACGTCGCCGTAAGAGAAACCGCCGCAGGCCACCAGGCCTTTGAACTCGTTGAGGTCGACGCGACCGGCGAGGATGTCGCTCATGTGGACGTCGATCGCATTGAAGCCGGCACGGTCGAATGCGGCCGCCATTTCCACCTGGCCGTTGACGCCCTGCTCACGCAGTACGGCAACCTGTGGGCGAATGCCTTTCTTGATGTACGGCGCGGCGATGTCCTGGTTGACGTCGAAGCTGAGCTTGGTGCTCAGGCCCGGGTTGTCTTCTTCCAGGATCACGTCGAATTCCTGCTCGGCGCAGTCGGCGTTGTCGCGCAGGCGCTGGATCTGGTAGCTGGTCTCGGCCCACTGGCGTTGCAGCAGACGGCGCTGGCCTTCGAACACGGTGTCGCCGTTGAAGACGATGTCGATCTGACCATTGTTGATCGGCTGGCCGATCACGGCCACGCAATCGCCCAGGCCGGCGGCGCTGAACTGTGCCAATACGTCCGGCGTCGCGTCCTGGCGCACCTGGATCACCGCACCCAGTTCTTCGTTGAACAGGATGCCGTTGATTTCAGAGGCGTCCTCGGCAACGCTGTCGAGCACCAGGTTCAGGCCGCAGTGACCGGCGAAGGCCATTTCGACCACGCTGGTCAACAGGCCACCGTCGGAACGGTCGTGGTAAGCCAGCAGGTGGCCGTCGGCGTTGAGGCCCTGGATCACCGCGAAGAAGGCTTTCAGGTCTTCGGCATCATCGACGTCCGGCGCGTGTTTGCCGAGCTTGCCATGGGTTTGCGCGAGGATCGAGGCGCCCATGCGGTTCTGGCCACGGCCCAGGTCGATCAGGATCAGATCAGTGGTGCCCTTGTCCATGCGCAGTTGCGGGGTCAGGGTCTGGCGGATGTCGGTGACCGGTGCGAAACCGGTGACGATCAACGACAGCGGCGAGGTGACGCTCTTGTCCACGCCGTCATCGTTCCAACGGGTGGCCATGGACATGGAGTCCTTGCCCACCGGAATGGTGATCCCCAGTTCCGGGCACAGCTCCATGCCGACAGCCTTGACGGTGTCGTACAAGCGCGCGTCTTCGCCGGGGTGACCGGCAGCGGACATCCAGTTGGCCGACAATTTGATGTCGGACAGCTTGCCGATACGGGACGCGGCGATGTTGGTGAGGGTTTCACCAATGGCCATGCGGCCCGACGCCGGAGCGTCCAGCAGGGCCAGCGGCGTGCGCTCGCCCATGGCCATGGCTTCACCGGTGTAGACGTCGAAGCTGGTGGCGGTGACGGCAACGTCGGCCACCGGCACTTGCCACGGGCCGACCATTTGGTCACGGGCAACCAGGCCGGTGATGGTGCGGTCGCCGATGGTGATCAGGAAACTTTTGCTCGCGACCGCCGGGTGGTGCAGCACGCGCTCGATGCTGTCGGCCAATTCCAGTGTGCTTGGGTCGAAGTCATCGCCCAGCTCCGCTTCACGTACCGCCGAACGGTGCATGCGCGGGGCTTTGCCCAGCAGCACTTCGAGCGGCATGTCCACCGGGCTGTTGCCGAAGTGGCTGTCGGTGACGGTCAGATGCGGCTCGGCTGTGGCTTCGCCGACCACGGCAAACGGGCAACGCTCACGTTCGCAGATGGCCTGGAAGCGCGCGAAGTCTTCAGGGCCGACAGCCAGGACGTAGCGTTCCTGGGATTCGTTACTCCAGATTTCGTGCGGGGCCATGCCCGGCTCGTCGTTTGGAATGTTGCGCAGTTCGAAACGGCCGCCACGCTCGCCATCGTTGACCAGTTCCGGGAAGGCGTTGGACAAACCGCCGGCGCCGACGTCGTGGATAAAGCTGATCGGGTTCTTGTCACCCAACTGCCAGCAACGGTCGATGACTTCCTGGCAGCGGCGCTCCATCTCTGGGTTTTCGCGCTGTACGGAAGCGAAGTCCAGGTCCGCCGAGCTGGTGCCGGTGGCCATGGAGGAAGCCGCGCCGCCGCCCAGGCCGATCAGCATTGCCGGGCCGCCGAGCACGATCAGCTTGGAGCCGACCAGGATCTCGCCTTTCTTGACGTGTTCTTCACGGATGTTGCCCATGCCGCCGGCCAACATGATCGGCTTGTGGTAACCGCGCACTTCGTCGCCATGCGGGGTGGTGATCGATTGTTCGAAGGTACGGAAATAGCCGGTCAGCGCCGGACGCCCGAATTCGTTGTTGAACGCGGCGCCGCCCAGCGGGCCTTCAATCATGATGTCCAGCGCGGTGACGATGCGCTCCGGCTTGCCGTATGGCACTTCCCACGGCTGTACGAAGCCCGGGATCTGCAGGTTGGATACGGTGAAACCGGTCAACCCGGCCTTGGGCTTGGCGCCACGGCCGGTAGCACCTTCGTCGCGGATCTCACCGCCGGAACCGGTGGCTGCGCCCGGGAACGGGGCAATCGCGGTCGGGTGGTTGTGGGTCTCGACTTTCATCAGGATGTGTACCGGTTCCTGCACCGCGCCGTACTGGCGGGTTTCAGGGTCCGGGAAGAAACGACCGGCGACGCTGCCGACGATGACCGAGGCGTTGTCCTTATAAGCCGACAGAACGCCTTCGCTGTGCATCACGTAGGTGTTCTTGATCATGCCGAACAGGCTTTTTTCCTGGCTTTCGCCGTCGATGTCCCAACTGGCGTTGAAGATCTTGTGACGGCAGTGCTCGGAGTTGGCCTGGGCGAACATCATCAATTCGATGTCGTGCGGGTTGCGCTTCAAGCCGTTGAAGGCGTTGACCAGATAATCGATCTCGTCTTCGGCCAGGGCCAGGCCCAGTTCGGTGTTGGCCTTCGCGAGGGCGGCGCGGCCACCGCCGAGCACGTCAATCGCGGTCAGCGGCTTGGCCTCGGCGTGGCTGAACAGAGCGCCGGCCTGTTCCAACTGGCAGACGATGATCTGGGTCATGCGGTCGTGCAGGCTGCTGGCGATCAGCTCGGCCTCGGCATCGCTGAACTGGCCCGCGACATAGAAGGCAATACCGCGTTCCAGGCGCTGGATTTTTTCCAGGCCGCAGTTGCGGGCGATATCGCTGGCCTTGCTCGACCAGGGCGAGATGGTGCCGAACCGTGGCAGAACCAGGAACAAGCGGCCAGTCGGCTCTTGAACGGGAACGCTTGGGCCGTACTTCAGAAGGCGTGCCAGCACTTGCTGTTCGTCGGCGGTCAAGACGCCAGTCACGTCGGCGAAGTGAGCAAATTCAGCATACAGGCCTGTAACAGCTGGAACCTTCTGGCTCAGTTGCTCAAGGAGTTTGCTGTGGCGAAAGGCAGAAAGGGCAGGAGCGCCGCGCAGGATCAACATCTTCGGGACAGCCTCGGGAAGGGGTGTGCTTTGAGGCCGTGCATTCTAGCGTAAACCGTCGTCAACGGCACCCGAAACGCTACCGCTGGCCGCTGCCGAACGTCAGTTGGCAGGGTTTGCACGGTATCGGGGCGTTATCCACGGCATTGGGCGCAGTTATTTTAACCGTCACAATCGCTCGCCAGGCCACGTTTCTGCGGGCTGCAGCACAGTTTCAAGGCGGCTAGCAGACAAGTCCCCCGCTGTCGAGATATGGCGCCGTGGGCCGTTTGCGTATACTGCGCAGATGTTCTCCCCAACTGCTTTACGCCCGCGATGCGCCAAATGGCTCATCGCAACCGGACTCTTCCTGATGCTCAGCGCCTGTGTTGATAAACCCAGCACGCTCGAGCGAATCAAGGAGGATGGCGTATTGCGGGTGATTACCCGGAACAGCCCGGCCACGTATTTCCAGGACCGCAACGGTGAAACCGGTTTCGAATACGAACTGGTCAAGCGCTTTGCCGACGACCTGGGGGTAAAACTGGAAATCGAGACCGCCGACAACCTCGACGACCTGTTCGGCCAGCTCGGCAAACCCAACGGCCCGGTGCTCGCCGCCGCCGGTTTGGTCAGCAGCGAGCGACGCAAGCAGCAGGTACGCTTCTCCCACCCGTACCTGGAGGTCACCCCGCAGATCATCTACCGCAACGGCCAGTCGCGCCCCACCAACGCGGCGGACCTGGCGGGCAAGAAGATCATCGTGCTCAAGGGCAGCACCCACGCCGAACAACTGGCGGAGCTTAAAAAGCAGAATCCTGCGATCGAATACGAAGAATCCGACGCCGTTGAGGTGGTCGACCTGCTGCGTATGGTCGACGAGGGTCAGATCGACCTGACCCTGGTGGACTCCAACGAAGTGGCGATGAACCAGGTGTACTTCCCCAACGTGCGCGTGGCGTTCGACCTCGGCAATGCCAGCAACCAGAGTTGGGCCGTGGCCGCCGGCGAAGACAACAGCCTGCTCAACGAGGTCAACAGCTACCTGGACAAGGTCGGCAAGAACGGCACCTTGCAACGCCTGAAAGATCGCTACTACGGGCACGTCGACGTGCTCGGCTACATGGGCGCCTATACCTTCGCCCAGCACTTGCAGCAGCGCCTCCCCAAGTACGAGAGACACTTCAAGGCCTACGCCAAGGAAGAAAAGGTCGACTGGCGCCTGTTAGCCGCCATTGGCTATCAGGAATCACTTTGGCAACCCGCGGTCACCTCCAAGACCGGCGTGCGCGGCCTGATGATGCTGACCCAGAACACCGCCCAGGCGATGGGCGTATCCAACCGCCTGGACGCCAAGCAAAGCATCATGGGCGGCGCCAAGTACCTGGCCAAGATCAAGGATGAGTTGGACGACGATATCGCCGAGCCAGATCGCACCTGGTTTGCCCTGGCTGCTTATAACGTGGGCACCGGGCATTTGGACGACGCACGCAAGCTGGCGCAGAAGGACGGCCTGAACCCGAACAAGTGGCTGGACGTGAAAAAGATGCTGCCACGCCTGTCGCAGAAGCAGTGGTACAGCAAGACCCGCTACGGCTATGCACGGGGCGGCGAGCCGGTGCATTTTGTGGCGAACATCCGGCGCTACTACGACATCCTTACCTGGGTGACCCAGCCACAGCTGGAAGGCAACCAAGTGGTCGAAGGCAACCTGCATGTGCCTGGGGTGAACAACACCAAGCCGCCGGAAGAGAACCCGCAGCTGTAACACCACCGCCCAATGTGGGAGGGGGCTTGCCCCCGATAGCAGTGTGTCAGTCAGCTTGTCTATAACTGACCCACCGCCATCGGGAGCAAGCCCCCTCCCACATTTGAATCGCTACTGGCCTTAGAGGCCGGTGAGCAGATGTACCGTCCCACCCGCCAACATCATCACTCCCGGCACTCCCGCCGTTTTTAACGCCGCCGCATCCACCCGTGCCGCATCCAGCAGTTGCACGCGCACTCGCGTCAGCGCCACGCGTTGTTGCGACTTGAGGTTATCGGCGCCACCGAGGGCCTTCAGCACGTCGGCGGACAACAGGTTCTCCCCCGCTGGCACAGGCGCCGCGACGGTCTCGGCGATCAAGTCCGGGGTCAGGGCTTTCCAGAACGCCCGCTGCAATTTCTCGAACATGCTCAGTGCTCCACGACAGGTGAGGTTTCAACGGTGGCCGCGTGGTACAGGCGCAAGGCCTCGCGTACTTGCGCAGCTTCTTCCAGGCCCAGCACCTGACGGGCGATGATCTGGCAGTCCGCCAGGTCCAGCTCGCGCACGGTGGCCTTGATGGACGGGATCAGCGGCACGCTGACCGACAGTTCGTCCACCCCCAACCCGATCAACACCGGCACCGCCAACTTTTCAGACGCCAGCGCCCCGCACACGCCGACCCACTTGCCGTGGGCATGGGCGGCCTTGACGGTGGTGGCGATCAGGCGCAGCACCGCCGGGTGAAAGCTGTCGGCCTGGCTGGCCAGCCGTGGGTGGTCGCGGTCCATCGCCAGGGTGTATTGGGTCAGGTCGTTGGTGCCGATGGAGAAGAAGTCCACATGGGGCGCGAATACATCCGCCATCAAGGCCGCAGACGGCACCTCGATCATGATGCCCAACTTCGGCAGCTCGGTAAGCCCAAGGGCCGATGCTTCCTCTTCAAGAATCGTGCGTGCCAGGTGCAGCTCCGAGAGCAGGCTGACCATCGGCAGCATGATATGCAGCCGCGTCAGCCCGGCACTGGCGAGGATTGCGCGGAACTGTTCGCGCAGCAATTCGGGGCGCTCCAGGCACAGGCGAATACCGCGCAGGCCCAGGAACGGGTTGATCTCGGCGTCCATCGGCACATAGGCCAAGGGTTTATCACCGCCGACGTCCAACGTGCGCACCACCAGGTTGCGCTCCGGGCCCAGCGCGCGGGCGATGGCGCTGTAG
>NZ_JAKNRV010000204.1:0-9317 GCF_023072625.1 Pseudomonas emilianonis | reverse complement strand
GGTTCAACCATCAGTCTGTTCGAAAAGTATTTCAAGCGCTTCGGTATCGAAGTGGATTACGTGCCTTTAGTGGATTTCCAGGTTCGCTTCGCTCAAGAGTGCTCTCCAACAGGGGATAGGGTAACGCGTGCGCTGAAGGGCGCCAGGTGCGTGTGGTCATGGGCCGGCGTCTGGAACAGTACGTGCTGCCCAGCGGCGTGAGCCAGGGCCGTGGCACTCAGGTTCAGGTCGATCTGCAACAGGCTGCCATTGCCCAGGCGCCAACGCGCGGTGACGGCGCCGTCTGCTAGCACCTGGGCACCGAGCGCGATGCTGCCGGGTAAATGCGGCACGATATGCGTGTGCCGCAGGTTCAGTAGGTGACGGTAGAACTGGGCGTGCGCGCTCTCGGCGAAAGACGGCGCTGACTGCTCAAAGGTCGACAGGGCGTTGGGATCGGGAATCCGCGCGCGACGCTCCGGGTCGTGGAACGCGGCAAAGTCGGCGAATTCATTGCGCCGACCTTCACGTACCGCTTCAGCCAGTTCGCCATGGTGATCGGTAAAAAACAGAAACGGCTCGCTGGCGTTGACTTCATCGCCCATGAACAGCAACGGGATCATCGGCGACAACAGCAGCAAGGTGGTCGCTGCCTTGAGCGCCTGGGGCGAACAGAGCTGGTGCAGGCGTTCGCCGAGGGCGCGGTTGCCGATCTGGTCGTGGTTCTGCAAAAACGCGACGAAGGCGGTGGGTGGCAAACCGCTGCTCGGTTCGCCGCGCGCATGCCCGTGGCGTGTGGTGTGGCCCTGGTAAATAAAGCCTTCGCCGAGGCAACGTGCGAGTTTGGCGGTAGGCGTTTGGGCAAAGTCGCTGTAGTAGGCATCGGTTTCGCCGGTCAGCAACACGTGCAACACGTTATGGAAGTCGTCGTTCCATTGCGCATCGAAATCGTGCTTCAACAGGCTGGCCTGGTTGAGTTCGTTTTCCAGCACTAGCCATACGTGACGGCCGGTGTCGACCTGTTGGCGCACCCGTTGTGCCAGCTCATGCAAGAAGCCGGGATTGTCGATGGCGTGTACCGCGTCCAGCCGCAGGCCGTCGAAGCGGTAGTCGAGCAGCCACATCAGCGCGTTATCCAGAAAGAAGTTCCGCACTTCACGCCGATCGAAGTCGATACCGGCGCCCCATGGCGTGTGTACATCTTCCTGGAAGAAGTCTTTGGCGTACTGGCCCAGGTAGTTGCCATCGGGGCCGAAGTGGTTGTAGACCACGTCGAGGATGACCGCGAGCCCGTGTTCATGAGCGCTGTCGATCAGCTGCTTGAGCTGTTCGGGACTGCCGTAGGAGGACTGCGGTGCGTAGGGCAGAACGCCGTCATAGCCCCAATTGCGCTCGCCGGGAAATTGCGCCAGGGGCATCAGCTCTATCGCGGTAACGCCCAGCTCGGCCAGGCGCGGCAGGTGTTTTTCGACTTGCGCGTAGCCCCCCAGCGCACCGACATGCAGTTCGTAGATCACGGCTTCATGCCAGGGCCGGCCTTGCCAGTGGTTGTGTCGCCATGCATAGGCGAGCGAGTCGACCACCAGGCTCCAGCCGTGCACGTCCGCGTCCTGGGCCCTGGACGCGGGGTCGGGAACATCCATTTCGCCATCGATGTTGTAGCGATAGCGCGTGCCCGCTGGGCACTTTATCTCCGTTTCAAACCAGCCATCTGCCTGGGGCAGCATGGCTATTGACTTGCCATCTTCCAATTCAACGCTGACATAAAACGCGTCTGGCGCCCACAACGCGAAACGCGTGTGTTGCGCGTCCAGCATGATTGCGCCGTGGGGCCAGGTTTCCAGAGTCCGTAACGGCATCTATGAAGACCTCCCTTGATTATTTAGTCGATTTCCCCAAGGCCTTGGCCACCAGTTGTTCATACAGTTCGGCGTAGGGTTCGACCGCCTGGCACCAGTTGAACGGTTGGGTCATGGCGCGGCAGCGCATGGCGTTGAGCAGGCCTGGGTAGGCGAACACTTTGAACGCACGGCTCAGGGCTTCGCGGTAGCTGTCCACGCTGGATTCGTTGAACAAGAAGCCGGTGACGCCGTCTTCGATGGTGTCCGCCAGGCCGCCGGTGTTGCGCGCGACCGGCAGCGAGCCGAAACGCTGGGCGTACATCTGGCTCAAACCGCATGGTTCATAGCGCGACGGCATCAGCAGAAAGTCACTGCCGGCAAACATGCGACGGGCGTCGGTTTCGTTGAAACCGATGCGCACACCGACCTGGCCTGGGAAACGCAGCGCCAGTTCGCGCATGGCGTGTTCTTCTTCAGGCTCGCCGCGGCCAATGATCGCGATCTGGCCGCCGTTCTCGACGATAAAGCTGGCGACCGCTTCGGTCAGGTCCAGGCCTTTCTGATAGACCAGCCGCGAGACCACGGCGAACAGCGGGCCGCTGGAGTCATGCAGGCCAAACAGGGTGCGCACGTGAGCGGCGTTGACCGCCTTGCCTTCCCAGTCGCCGATATTGAAGTTGTGGGTCAGGTGCGTATCAGTGGAGGCTTCCCAGCTTTCGTCGATGCCGTTGGGAATGCCGCTGAGCAGGCCTTGCTGGGTCTTGCTGGCGAGAAAACCGTCCAGCCCGCAGCCGAATTCCGGGGTGGTGATTTCCTGGGCGTAAGTGGCGCTCACCGTGGTGATGTGACTGGAGTAGGCCATCCCCGCCTTGAGGAATGACATCTTGCCGTAGAACTCCATGCCTTCCTGTTGCAGGGCATGGGGTGGAATACCCAGCTCCGGCGTCGAAGCGAGGCTGACCACGCCCTGGTATGCCAGGTTATGGATGGTGAACAGGGTGGGCGTGCGTGACCCACGCCAGTGCATATAGGCAGGCGCCAGGCCGGCCGGCCAGTCGTGGGCATGCACCAGGTCCGGGCACCAGTGGATTTGGGCGAGGTTGGCGGCCATGTCGGCAGCGGCCAGGCCCAGGCGTGCGAAGCGAATGTGGTTATCCGGCCAGTCGCGACCGTTGTTGGCGCCATACGGGGTGCCTTCGCGCTCGTACAGTTCGGGGCAGATCAGTACGTAGACAACCAGGCCGTCCTTGAGGTCCATGCGCCCGATCTTGCAGGGCGGCAGCGCGGCGTGGCCACCCAGCTCACCGATGATATGGATCGGGTTGTCGCTTTCCATCACCTGCGGGTAACCGGGGATCAGCACACGCACATCGTGCAAGTGCGCCATAGCGCGGGGCAGGGCAGCGGAGACGTCGCCGAGGCCGCCGGTTTTAACCAGGTCGGCAAATTCGGAGGTGACGAACAAGACTTTCTTTCGATTGGGGTTATGACTCGCGATCGGCCGCACAGTGTTGGGCAGATCGACCAGCGATGTTGGCCCCCCTGCCGATTTACTAAAACGCTCTCCCTGAGTATCTACTGCGGCACTGATCATAGTTCTCTCCCACATGTTGGTTGGCTGGTGGCCCGCTGCCACTAGCTCCGAAGACCGCTTCCTGCGGCCAGACGCACAAGCGCTATACAGACTGGCAAGGCTTGTGCCAGTTGCACGGTTAGCTGAAATAGAGTGGATGGACGGGCATTCGGTCTGAACCGCTTATGCACGCCTAACCCTAAACCTGACCTACGGCAGAGTTCTAAAGTTTCGATTTTTTGCGGGGCTTTTGTTTTGGAACGGACCCATCGGTGATGAGTCTAGGACAAATCCTAAAGACTGTAGGGTTTATGTGGAAATTTTGTAGGACAAAAAAACTTGTAACAATATGCGACATTGAAAGGCTGCGCAGGCGCTTGCGGATTAGCGCACTACGACTGTGGCTCGGGAGCTTGCTCTCGCTGGGCGCGAAGCGGCCCCGATACAGGGCCGCAATGTAGCCAACGGAAGCAAGCGCCTTCGCCACAGTAGTGCGCGTGCGCCGAGTTGGTGCGTTAGCCGAGCACGCGAATGGGCGTGCCCTCGGCCCAGGCTTGGATATCCTCGACCATCTGCTGATAAAACTGCCGGTAATTCTGCTCGCTCACATACCCGACGTGAGGGGTGGCCAGCACATTCGGCAAATGGCGCAACGGATGATCCACCGGCAGCGGCTCCTCGGCATACACATCCAGCGCGGCCCCCGCCAGGCGGCCGTTGCTCAATGCCTGCAGCAGCGCGGGTTCGTCCACAATCGGCCCGCGTGCCGTATTGACCAGGCGTGCCGTCGGTTTCATCCAGCCCAGCGCCTCGGCATCTACCAGCCCACGGCTACGCTCGCTGAGCACCAGATGGATGGTGAGGATATCGGCCTGTTCGAACAACTCGCGCTTGCTGACCCACGTGACCCCGGATTCCGCCGCGCGCTGCGGTGTGAGGTTTTCACTCCAGGCAATCACCCGCATCCCGAACACCTGGGCAAATTGTGCGACCTTCTGGCCGATGCTGCCCAGCCCGAGAATCCCCAGGGTCTGGCCATGCAGGTCGCCGCCCAGGCCCACCTGCCAGTGGCCGGCGCGCAGGGAATTGGCTTCGGCCAGCAGGTTGCGCGTGGACGCCATGATCAACGCCCAGGTCAGCTCCGGCGCCGCGTGTTTATAACTGTCGGTACCGCACACCTGGATACCCAGGGCTTTGGCGGCGGGGAGGTCGATGGCGGCGTTGCGCATGCCACCGGTCACCAGCAGCTTGAGGTTCGGCAGGCCTTGCAGCAGGGGTTTGTCGAAGGTCGAGCGTTCGCGCATCACGCAGATCACGTCGAAGCCTTTCAGGCGTTCGACCATCGTGGTGGTGTCTGCCGGATACTCGTGCAGAAAATGCACCTGGCCGACCGCCGCCAGGGCCGACCAATCCACCACACCACGGGCGACGTTCTGCCAATCGTCAATGACTGCGATCTGTAGCGACATTGTCGCGTGCCTCTCATAAAGTTGGATTAAAGGCCGTTGAGCCCTTGCAGCAAGGCCTTGTGGAACTGCGCCGGTTCTTCCATCTGCGGTGCGTGGCCCAGGCCCGGAAACTCCACCAGCGTGGCGCGGGAAATCAATTTTGCCACCTGTTTGCCCAGCACCTCGTAGTGCCCGATCTTCGCCTTGACCGCCGGCGGCGCGAGGTCCTTGCCGATGGCGGTGGTGTCGCTGGTGCCGATCAGCAGGAGGGTGGGCATCTGCAAGTCCTTGAACTCGTAGTACACCGGCTGGGTGAAGATCATGTCGTAAATCAATGCCGAGTTCCATGCCACCTGGGTGTGGCCGGGGCCTTTGTTCATGCCGGCGAGCATCTGTACCCAGCGCTCGTACTCGGGCTTCCAGTGGCCGGCGTAGTAGGTGTCGCGCTCATAGCTGCGGATGCCGTCGGCGCTCACCTGCAGTTCGCGCTCATACCATTGGTCGACGCTGCGATAAGGCACGCCGAGGGCCTTCCAGTCTTCCAGGCCGATCGGGTTGACCAGCGCCAGTTGCTCGGTTTGCTCTGGGTACAGCAGCGCGTAACGGGTGGCGAGCATGCCACCGGTGGAGTGGCCGAGCAGGGTGGCCTTTTGAATGCCGAGTTGTTCCAGCAATTGGTGGGTGTTGATCGCCAGTTGCTGGAAGCTGTACTGGTAACTGTCGGGCTTGCTGGAGGTACAGAAGCCGATCTGGTCGGGTGCGATCACGCGGTAACCGGCGTCGCTCAACGCCTTGATCGAACCTTCCCACGTGGCGCCGCAGAAGTTCTTGCCGTGCAGCACCACCACACTGCGACCGTTGGCTTTGCCGGTGGCCGGGATGTCCATGTAGCCCATTTGCAGGGATTTGCCCTGGGACTGGAAGTTGAAATGCTCAACCGGGTAGGGGTATTGGAAACCCTGCAGCTCAGGCCCGTAGCTAGGGCCTTCGCTGGCGGCGAACACGGGCGCTGCGCCGGCAGCGAGCAGGCCGGCAATGCAAAAGGTGCGGATTAGAGGCATGGCGGGGCTCCGAGTAGGGTGCCCGGATGCTGTTTGCAGGCGATTAAGTGGGGATTAACACCCAGTGCAGGGTCAGCGCGGCCAGCACGCCATAACGCACGCCCTTGGCCAGGGTCACCAACAGCAAAAACCGCCACAGTGGCTCGCGCATCACCCCGGCGATCAAGGTCAGCGGGTCGCCAATGATCGGTACCCAACTGAGCAATAACGTCCAATGCCCCCAGCGTTCATAGTGGCGGCGCGCCTTGTCCAGTTGCCTGGCGTTGACCGGAAACCAGCGCCGCGCCTTGAAGTGCTCGATCGAGCGCCCCAGCAGCCAATTGACCAGCGAGCCGAGTACATTGCCCAGCGTGGCGATGCCCAGCAGCCACCACAGGCTGTAATGCCCGCTGAGCAGCAGGCCCACCAACACGGCTTCCGACTGCAAGGGCAGGAGTGTGGCGGCGCCGAATGCCGCGAAAAACAGCCCCAGGTAACCCGTCAGCATCGATCAGTGTGCCGGGTAGTCAGCCACCACCACATCTTTGCCGTCACGGGTCAGGCCGAGGACTTGGTAGGCGTCACCGTGGCCGTCCATTTCCATGCCGGGCGAACCCATGGGCATGCCCGGCGCGGCGATCCCGAGCAAATCATCGCGCTTGCGCAGCGCCAACACTTGCTCGGCGGGTACGTGGCCTTCGACGAACTTGCCGTCGATCACGGCGGTATGGCACGACCCCAGGCGCGGCGCGACGCCGAGGCGTTGTTTGACCGCGCTCATATCGGCTTCAACGTGGTCATTGACCTTGAAACCGTGGCTTTCCAGATGGCTGATCCATTGCTTGCAGCACCCGCAGTTGGCGTCGCGGTGTACGTCGATGGGGATCAGGTCGGCCGCCTGGGCCAGGCCGGTGGTCAACAGGGCTGAAAGCAGGGCCAGTCGCAATGGGGTTTTCATGGGGCATCTCGCTAGTCAGAGCAGGTCATCGGATGGGCGCTATCATGCCAGTTTATGTGCGCCGCCAAACCCCCTTCGGGGGCTGGGTTGAACCGCGTTCGGTTGTTTCAGCGAAACTCGAACCGTTCGCTGTGCAGGTTGGCCGGCGGAATCCGGTGGGCGTTCATCAGTTCGCGGACCTTGACCAGCAAGCCCTTGGGGCCACAGAAGCTGACATGCACCTTGTCGGGGGCGGTCTCGGTCACGGCCTGGCGCAGGGTGTCGGCCAAGCGCTCCAGACCGCCGGAATTACTGACGAATTGCGCACCGCGTAAGCGGGCCATGGTTTGCACCTGCTCGGCAGGCGGGAAGGCGCGCGAGGGCGTGAAGCAATAGACCAGCGTGGCTTTGTCGAAGTCTTTGGCCGCAGGGTCTTGCAGCCAGGAAATGAAGGGCGAAATACCCACGCCGGCCCCGATCCAGATTTCCCGCTCGGCCTCGGCGGCGCGCTTGAAGCGCCCGTAAGGCGCATACAGATCGGCGCGCATGCCGACCTTGGCGCACTCTGCCAGGGCGTTGGTGTAATCCCCCAGGCCTCTGATCATGAACGAAATCTGCCCGTTCGCACTGTTTGCGCTGGCGATCGTGAACGGATGCGGTTCGCGCAGTCCTTTGACCTGCATCGCCAGGAACGCGAACTGCCCGGCCTTGAAGTCGAACCCTTTGTGAATCGGCGCCAGCGTCAAATGCAGGGCGCCGTTGGCTCGGTTGACGGCCGTCACCCGGTATTCGCCGGCACGAGCCACCGAGGGGTAAAGCACCAGCTTATAGAAGACCGCGATTACGCCCAGGCCACAGCACAACGTCAACCAGACGCCCGATGGACTGGCCAGGGTGATCGGCGATTTGAAGCTCAGCCAGTGCAGGATCACGATCAGGAACAGCGGGCCAGACAGTTTGTGCCACCAGCGCCAGACGCTGTAAGGGATGTTGCGGTTCAACGCCAACAACACGATCAGGCCCAGCGCCACGTAGCTCAACTGACGGACCAGGCGCGTCCAGTATTTGGGCAGCTCCATGATGGGCACGCTGTTCCACACATCCAGGTTGGCCTTGAACACAAAGTGATACGTGGCAAACACCAGCGCCCAGATGCCCAGCCACTTGTGTACCTCGTAGACGCGATCCAGGCCGCCAAACACGCTCTCCACTACCGACCAACGACTGGCCAGAATGCAGGAAGTCGCCATATACACCAGGGCGGCAGTGCCGAGCAGCAAGCTGAGGGTTGCTGAGGTCAGCCAGGTATCGACCGGGATATCAACGAGTAACGTCAACGTCGTGATCAGAAAGAGGACGACGAGGCAGTGGCGGGTTTTCAACGGGTACTCCTAAGGTTTCTTCGGGGGTGAGTGAGTGCTCATCTCTCGTTTCTCAGGGTATCCGGTTACGGGAAGGCTGGCCTTGACGTCGGTCATGTGCAGGGGAGCAGTCGATACCTCGACGCCTCCCCCTGGCAATGCTGACTCATTCGACGATGGCGGGGTTTTCCAAGCGCTGCTTGAGCTGGTCCAGCGCGATTGTGGACAGTTCAACCATGCGTTCGTGCAAGCCGGCGAGTTGCAATTCGGTTTCATAGGTCAACACGCGCTTGAACAGCGTGCCGTCACGAAGGGCCTGCAGGCTGTAGTGGATCGAGCCGTCGACGGCCAGGGAGGTGAACACCGCCTTGAATTCTTCTGGGGGACGGGCGATCTGTACGCGGTAACTCATGGGAACCCGCACGCCCAGCAGGTCGATCACCTCGGTAAAGCGCGTGCCGGCGGGGAGTGAACCGGTGGTGCCGGTGTCGGCGCTGAGGGAGGTGGGGTGCCATTCGTGCCAGCGATCCGGCTGGGTCACATAGCGGTAGACCGCATCGATTGGGGCTTGGATAAAGCGTTCCTGACTGATCCGTGCCAAGCGGACCGACTGCTCGACAGCGCGCATGGCACACCTCCTGTGTGGCGAAACTACGCGCCGGGAGCTGTCAGAATAGACCTACTCCCATGCATCGCACGGGAGTGTCTCATTAATTTATCAGCGCACCTTGAAGCGACTCATCAACGCGATCACCCGGCCATTGGCGTTGAGCAGACTTTGAGTATTGGTTTCAGTGGCATGGCCGCTTTGCACCAGTTCCTCGACCATATGTCGGATATGAACCATGCTGCGGTTGATCTCCTCCGTCACGGCGCTTTGCTGCTCGGCGGCTGTGGCGATCTGGGTGCTGAGGTTGTTGATATGGCTGACCGAACCGGCCATTTCGTCCAGGCCGATGTTCACCCGCGCCGTGGCATCCGCTGCCGACTGGCAACTGGCCTGGGTGTTTTCCATGGCCTCCACCGACGAGCTCACGCCGATGGTCAGCCGTGCGAGCATTTCGTTGATCTGCGAGGTGCTGGCCTGGGTGCGCGCGGCCAGTGCGCGCACTTCGTCGGCCACCACCGCGAAACCACG
>NZ_JAKNRV010000203.1:0-9327 GCF_023072625.1 Pseudomonas emilianonis | reverse complement strand
CGGCGGCATTGCCAACACGTTCCTGGCCGCAGCCGGCCACCCGGTGGGCAAGTCGCTGTACGAGCCGGACCTGCTGGACACTGCGCGTGCCATCGCCGCCAAGGTCAGCGTGCCGCTGCCGGTGGACGTGGTCGTGGCCAAGGAATTCGCCGAAAGCGCCGAAGCCACGGTCAAACTCATCGATGACGTAGAGGCCGATGACATGATCCTGGACATCGGCCCGCAAACCGCGGCCAACTTCGCAGAGCTGCTGAAAGCCTCCCGGACCATCCTGTGGAACGGCCCGGTCGGCGTGTTCGAGTTCGACCAATTCGGCAACGGCACCAAAGTGCTGGCCAAGGCTATCGCCGAAAGCTCGGCATTCTCCATCGCCGGCGGCGGCGACACCCTGGCGGCCATCGATAAGTATGGCGTTGCTGACCAGATCTCCTACATTTCTACCGGTGGCGGCGCGTTCCTCGAATTTGTCGAAGGCAAAGTCCTGCCTGCCGTTGAAGTCCTGGAAAGCCGAGCCAAAGGCTGAGGCGGGCGATCAGGAAAAGGAGCATTCCCATGATCAAGTCGTTGGCACTGGTGATCGCAGCGGGCCTGTTGGCCGGCTGCGGCAGCACGCCGAGCGCGGCGCCGGCGCCTGGAAAAGCGCCGCCTGCGCAGAAAAAAAACTGCTACCAGGCCGATTGGCAAGCCGAGACCATGCCGGTGATCAACAAGCGCATGGGCAACGAACGGCTAGAGAAATACGACTCTGCGCCCAACGGTCAGGAACAGGGTTGCCCTTGACGGGTCTGATCAACTAACCGACTGCAACGCAGCCCTTGGGCCTGCGTGCGAGGATTGGCAATGAAAGGCGTTTTCGCCCTGGCAGCACTGGCCCTACTGGCCGGTTGCAGCAGCATGAACATGTTCAACAAGGCAGAGCCTGCTGACAAATGGACGACCTGGACCTGCGACAGCAAGGCCGAGGTCAACTGGCGCTTTGCCAACCCGGCCCGCACCGAAGTGGACGTCCGTCTCGGCGGCTCGCCCCAGGTTTACCGCCTCAAGCAGGACGTGGCGGCGTCGGGCGTGTTGTACAGCAACGACCAGTTGGCGTTTCACACAAAAGGTGAGGAAGGCCTGGTTTACTGGGTTGCCACCGACGATTTGATCGGGCGCGGCTGCAAGGCCCAGTAAACAGAACACGGTCTCAACATTAATGAGACCAAAATGTGGGAGGGGCGGTGCGACGATTCGACTTGCCCCCGATAGCGTTGGGTCAGCCACCCGCGATGTCGACAGGTAAATCGCCGTCGCGGGCAAGTCGAATCGTCGCACCGCCCCTCCCACATTGATACGGTTTCAAAGTGATGTCGGCGTTGAGTCCGGCTCACAAAAAACGATTCAGCCAGCCAGGCATGCAAAGCCTGACCGGCAATAACTTGAATAGCAGCCGCCGCTACGGCAGGCTTGCACGATTAACGACCCTCGACCGGGAGAGACAACACAATGGCACTTATCAGCATGCGTCAAATGCTGGACCACGCAGCCGAGTTCGGCTATGGCGTCCCAGCTTTTAACGTCAACAACCTTGAGCAGATGCGCGCCATCATGGAAGCCGCTGACAAGACCGACTCTCCAGTGATCGTCCAGGCCTCGGCCGGTGCGCGCAAATATGCCGGCGCCCCGTTCCTGCGTCACCTGATCCTCGCCGCGATCGAAGAATTCCCGCACATCCCGGTGTGCATGCACCAGGACCACGGCACCAGCCCGGACGTGTGCCAGCGTTCCATCCAACTGGGCTTCAGCTCGGTGATGATGGATGGCTCCCTCGGCGAAGACGGCAAGACCCCGACTGACTACGAGTACAACGTGCGCGTCACCCAACAAACCGTGGCCCTGGCTCACGCCTGTGGCGTATCGGTTGAAGGCGAGCTGGGTTGCCTGGGTTCCCTGGAAACCGGCATGGCCGGTGAAGAAGACGGCATCGGCGCCGAAGGCGTGCTGGATCACAGCCAGATGCTGACCGATCCGGAAGAAGCTGCCGACTTCGTCAAGAAGACTCAGGTCGACGCCCTGGCCATCGCCATCGGCACCAGCCACGGCGCCTACAAGTTCACCAAGCCGCCTACCGGCGACGTGCTGGCCATCGACCGCATCAAGGAAATCCACAAGCGCATCCCCAACACCCACCTGGTGATGCACGGTTCTTCCTCGGTGCCGCAAGAATGGCTGGCGATCATCAACCAGTACGGCGGCGACATCAAAGAAACCTACGGTGTACCGGTTGAAGAAATCGTCGAAGGCATCAAGTACGGCGTGCGTAAGGTCAACATCGACACCGACCTGCGCCTGGCGTCCACCGGCGCGATGCGTCGCCTGATGGCCACCAACCCGAGCGAATTCGACCCACGTAAATTCTTCGGCGCGACCGTGACGGCGATGCGCGATGTGTGTATCGCACGTTATGAAGCGTTTGGTACTGCGGGCAATGCTTCGAAGATCAAGCCGATCTCGTTGGAAGCGATGTACCAGCGGTATTTGAAAGGTGAGTTGAACGCCAAGGTGAACTGAGCCTCAGGCGTTTAAAAAAGAAGCCCGCAGCGATGCGGGCTTTTTTTTGGCCGGGATTTGATCAGCTTGCAGGTCACGCTCGGCGAAGTGTGTAGGACGGACCCTTAACCCTCCGTCGACGCAGGACACATGTGGGAGCCGGGCTTGCCCGCGATGGCGGACGGTCAAACAGCTTATCCGGTCACTGACCCACCGCCATCGCGGACAGTGCCGACTTAAAAATCAAACAAGCCTGCGTTCACTCGTGATCGATATCCAGCTTGGCAAACGTCACCCGTGCACCTTCCTTGCTGTCGCCACTGTTGTCCTGCACATACGTCCCCGCCTTGAAATACAGCAGCTTGCTGCCCCATGCCGCGCCAATGCGTTCGTTCCACTCATCGTCGGCGGCGTACACGCTGAGCAAGCCGGCTTTATTGAGGTTGATGGTGTACGTAAATCTCTTCTCCAGCGGCACATTGGAGGCGACGATGATCACCCGGCTTTCATCCTCGTCCGGGCGCATGCGGACCTTGGCGACGATGTTGCCGGTCTGGGTTTTTTCCTTGAACTGGTATTCCAGCTTGATCAGCGGTTTTTGGCTGTCATAGGCGTGGATCTGGCCGATGACGATTTTCCCGGAGGAGGGCACCTGATTGACGGTCAATGTGGCGCGTAGATAATTGTCGGCTTCGGGGTAGGTCCAGTTGCGCAGGCGACCATCGGCGTAGGTTTCACGCAGTTCGCTGCGGGGGTAAATGGCGTTTTCGGTGCGAGTGCCGGTGACGGGTGTCCAGAATTGCACGTTGCTGCCTTCGGCCTGGAAATATTGGTCGTTGAAACCATTCATCAGCTTTGGGGTGTCGATCGTCGTGGGGGGCGAGCCGACCGGAATGCTTAGGTTCCAGGTGGAAAGATCAATCATGGCGTAGGCCTTTTTACAGATAGGTGTAGGCTTTGGCCCTTGGGCCAGACAGCATCTTTATAGGCGGTAGCCCACCGCTTGTTAATCAATGACTGGCAAGTTATTGGCGCCAAGGGAATGTCAAAAAGCCATGTTCCGCATGAAACGTGGGCTGTAGAGGTTGACCGTTAGTCGGCTTACCAGTTTTTGGCGCAATGATGGCACCCGCGTCACTTCTGATTTTTGGGAACCAAGGCTAGAGTGAGACCTCAGTGCTTGCCTGGTTTTTCTGTCAGAACTGACCGATGCGGCACCTTAAGGAAGAGACGTAGCATGGAATGCGCTCCACACCCAGGCGATGGTGGTTCGGTTCTTCTGGTGGTCGATGACTACCCGGAAAACCTGATCAGCATGCGTGCCCTTTTGCAGCGTGATGACTGGCAGGTGGTGACCGCCGGTTCCGGCCTGGAGGCTCTGGATCTGTTGCTCCAGCACGAAGTCGACTTGGTGCTGCTCGACGTAATGATGCCCGGCATGGACGGTTTTGAAGTCGCCCGCCTGATGCGCGGCAGCCAGCGCACGCGCATGACACCGATCATCTTTCTGAGCGCCAATGCGCAATCGCCGGCTGCCGTGCTGGAGGGTTATGCCAGCGGTGCCATCGACTACATGTTCAAACCCTTCGACCCGCATATTCTCAAGCCCAAGGTTCAGGCGTTGCTGGAGCACCAGCGCAATCGCCGGGCCTTGCAGCGCCTGAGTCATGACCTGGAATCCGCCCGCGCCTTCAACGCCTCGGTGCTGGATAACGCCGCCGAAGGCATCCTGGTGGTCAGCGAGGCGGGCGTGATCGAGTACGCCAACCCGGCGATTTCGCGTCTGCTCAATGCCACGCTCCATGAACTCAACGGCCAGGATTTCCTGAGTTTCCTGCAAAAACCCCATGTGCCGGCCTGGCTTGAGTCGCAGATGTGCGCCAGTTACCGCCAGGGCGAAACCTGGCGCTTGCACGATGCGATCTTGCGCACCGGACGTGGTCAGCAGGTGCCGGTGGCGCTGTCCTGTGCGCCATTGCCTGCCGAGCGAAAGGCGATGGTGGTGACCGTGTTGGACATGTCCGAAGTTCGCCATTTGCATCAACAACTGGAATTCCAGGCGGTGACCGACCCGCTGACCGGCTTGTTGAACCGCCGTGGTTTTTACCAGGCGGTGGAAAACTCGCTGCTGCGCAGTGATCTGACCGAGCAGTCCTTGGTCTTGCTGTATCTGGACCTCGACGGCTTCAAGCGGGTCAACGACTCGCTGGGGCATGACGCCGGTGATCGGGTGCTGCGCTGGGTCTCGGAACAGTTGCAGAGTTGCCTGCGTTCCTACGACATTCTCGGACGCATGGGCGGGGATGAGTTCACGGCGTTGCTGGAGCTGGAGTTCCCCGAGCAGGCAGCGAAGATTGCCGAGAAACTGATCGAGCGCGTGTCTGTTGGCCAGCAGGTTGACGGTTTGGAGGTGATGCTCGGGGTCAGCATCGGCATCGCCACTTTCCCGGATTGCGGCTCGGACTTGAGTGGCCTGTTGCGTGCGGCTGACATCGCCATGTATGAAGCCAAGCGTGCGGGGCGTCAGCAATATCGCTATTACGATCAGGAAATGAACGGCCGTGCGCGCTCGCGGCTGATGCTCGAAGACAGCGTGCGCAGCGCCATCCAGAACAAGGATTTCACCCTGGTGTACCAGCCCCAGGTGTCCCTGGAGGACGGCCATCTGCGTGGCGTCGAGGCATTGTTGCGCTGGCAGCACCCGAGTGTCGGCGATGTACCGCCGGGGCTGTTTTTGCCGCTGCTGGAAGAGGCGCGGCTGATCAGTCAGTTGAGCGCCTGGATCTACCACCAGGTCGCTTCCCAGCGCCAAGCGTGGCAAGCCACGTTCGAGGATGAGCTGGTGTTGAGCGTGAGCCTGAGCGGCAGCCAGTTCAACATGCCCAACCTGGCGAGCCAACTGCAGCAGGTGCTCGACCGACACGGGTTGCAGGGGCGCCAGTTGGAAGTGGAAATCGGTGAGGACAGCCTGATGCATAACCTCGAAGAGTCCGCCAAGCAGCTCAAGTTGCTGCGCGCGGTCGGGGTGCGCATCGCCCTGGATGACTTCGGTTCCGGCCACTGTTCCCTGGCCCACCTGCGCGACCTGGAATTCGACACGCTCAAGCTCGACCGCCAATTGATCGCGTGCCTGCCGGGCTCGGCGCGGGATGCGGCGATGGCCCGCAGCATTATCGAGTTGTGCGGGCATTTCGGCGTGCTGGTGGTCGCCGAGGGCGTAGAGACGCAGGAGCAAGCCCAGTGGCTCAAGGCCAATGGTTGCGCGTTTGTCCAGGGACCGTGGGCGGCGCAACCGTTGATGGCCGAGGCGGTGGTTGACTGGTCGCGCGCCCGTTCCGGTTGAATTCGCTACACTGGCGCCCATTCGAACCCTGTTGCAGACCTCAATGACCGCACTGAAATACCTCCAGGCTTACCCCGCAGCCCTCCAGGAGCAAGTGCGCCAACTGATCGCCAAGGACCAGTTGGGCGCCTACCTGGAACAGCGTTACCCCGAACGTCACGCCGTGCAGAGCGACAAAGCCCTGTACGCCTACGCGCTGGCCTTGAAACAGGAGCACCTGCGCAACGCGCCGGCCATCGACAAAGTGCTGTTCGATAACCGCCTTGATCTGACCCACCGCGCCCTCGGCCTGCACACCACGATCTCGCGGGTTCAGGGCGGCAATCTGAAGTCCAAGAAAGAAATCCGCATCGCCGCGCTGTTCAAGGAGGCTGCCCCGGAGTTTCTGCGCATGATCGTGGTACACGAGCTGGCGCACTTCAAGGAATCGGACCACAACAAAGCGTTCTACAAACTCTGTGAGTACATGATGCCGGGCTACCATCAGGTGGAGTTCGACCTGCGTGTGTACCTCACGTATCGCGATCTGCAGGGCAAACCCTGACTTTCCAAGGCGGTTGACCATGGATGTGAGCAAGACCAAAAGCAGCTTCTACCGCCGCCTGTACGTGGCGTATTTGATCGACAGCCAGCAGGCCAGCAGCGTGCCGGCGCTGACCGAGGTGACGGGCATGCCCCGGCGCACCGCGCAGGACACGATTGCGGCGTTGGCGGATCTGGATATCGTCTGCGAGTTCGAGCAGGAAGACGGCGCGCGCAATCATGCGGGGCATTATCGGATTCGCGATTGGGGCGCGATTGATCGGGGGTGGATCGAGGCGAATCTTGCGTCGATCAAACAGGTATTGGGTTATCCCTGAGCCTTGGCGGTCGCTGGGCTGACGCTATCGCGAGCAAGCCCGCGCCCACATTTAACCGCGTACACCGTTTGGAGTGCGCTCGAATGTGGGAGCTGGCTTGCTCTCGATGGCGCCATCAGGCACGCCGCATGCCGATGTGGGGAATATCGTCTTCAAGGTATTGCTCACCCACCACCAAAAAACCATACCGCCCGTAATACCCCTGCAGATGCGCCTGGGCTGAGAGAAAGATCGGTGTCTCTGGCCAGATATCGTCAATCTGCTTGAGCGTTTCTTCCATCATCAGATGCCCCAGCCCGGTGCCGCGAGCCATCGGTGCCACGATCACCCGGCCGATCACCACATCCCCGGCCTGGGTCTCCGGGTCCAGCAGGCGCAGGTAGGCCACCAGTTCATCGTCTTTCCAGGCCATCAGGTGGTGAGTATCGCCTTGCAGGTCCTGCCCGTCGATGTCCTGATAGAGGCACTTTTGCTCGACGACGAAGACCTCGCTGCGCAGGCGCAGAATGGCGTACAGCTGTTCCTTGCCCAGCTCGGTGTGATGTTTGCAGACCCATTCGACTGTCATAGTGCGGTTCTCTTGGAAGTGTCTGTCCCGGATAGTAAGCGCGGTAGGCACTTCTGTCTAAATCAGCTATTTTTGTCAGTGACGTCAATCTGCCATCATTGTGTGCATTCAGCGTCGGGTTCTTTGTGTAATCTGAGCTACTGTTAGATCCTCAGGCACTGCCTGAGTCAAGGCCACCACCTGCCCGCCAAGGATTTTAAGCATGCCGCGATGCTCTCGTGCCGTTGCTTTGATTGGAATGTTGTTGATGGCCCAGCCGGCGTTCGCGCAGCGTCTGCGCCTGGTGGCGGATGCCTGGCCACCCTTTACCGATGCCACCTTGATCAATGGCGGGCTGGCTACCGATATTGTCAGCACGGCCTTGGCCCGCGCCGGTTATGCCAGTGATTTCGAGCAGGTGCCTTGGGCCCGCGCGTTGATGGGCGTCGGCGATGGGCGCTACGACGTGTTGGTCAACGCCTGGTATGACGACGCGCGCACGCATCTGGGGCAGTTTTCCGCTAAATACCTGATCAACCGCTTGGTGTTTATCAAGCGCCGCGACGATCCCATCGAGTTCCAGAACCTTGAGCAATTGCACGACTACCCCATCGCCGTGGTGCGCGGGTATGCGTATTCAGCAGCATTTGACCAAGACACCCTGTTACAGAAAATCCCGGTGCATAACTTCGCCATGGCGGTGCGCATGCTCGTCGCGCGTCGGGTACGCCTGACGGTGGAGGACGAATACGTCGCCCGCTATTACCTGGCACAGGAGTCGCCGCGGGTGCGTAACTCGGTGGAGTTTTTGCCGCAGTCGTTGAGTGAAAACAGCCTGCATATTCTGGTCAGCCTGAAGAACCCCGAGCATGAGCAGATCGTTGCCAGCTTTGACCGCGAGATTGCCAAGATGAAGACTGATGGCAGCTATGCGCGGTTGATGAAGCAGCACGGGATGTAGGGGCCTACTCCGCGCTGGTGTCTTTGATCAGGTGCGCCGCCAGGGTGCGCAATGGCCCCAACTGCCGGCAAATCAACGCCAGTTGCGTCTGCACCAAACGCTGTCCTTCATCGATTTCATCCGGCATCTGTTCCAGATCGGCGGCCAACGCTTCCTCGGCATCGCTCTGAATCGCGATTGGCTGTTTACTGGCCAGCCCCGTGGCGATTTCGTCTATGCTCGCCGCCAGGGTTTTCCCCGCGCCGTCGATCAAGTGCTCGCGCACGTCGGCCGGCAGTTGGGTTTCGCGGTGCGCGCCGAGCCCCGACAGGTAGCTGAGCAAGGTGTGGGACAGCACCAGGAAGCGGAAGCCCACATCGGCTTCCTTTCGGAAGTGCCCCGGCTCCATCAGCATATTCGCCAGGGTGGTGGACAGCGCCGCATCGGCGTTGTGTGCGTTGCGTCGAGCCAGGCGATAGGCGAGGTCGTCGCGTTTGCCGGCGGCGTATTGCTGCATGATCTGGCGCAGGTAGATGCTGTTGCAGGTCAGGGTGTTGGCCAGCACTTTGTTCAGGCGCCGGCCTTGCCAGTCCGGCAGGAACAGGAACACGGTCAGGCCGGCAATCACGCTGCCGATCAAGGTGTCGAACAGCCGTGGCAGGAACAGCCCGTAGCCATCGCCCACCTGGTTGAAGCAGAACAACACCATCAAGGTGATTGCCGCCGTGGCCAGGGTGTAGCGGGTGGTGCGGTTGATAAAGAACACCAGGCCGGCGGCGATGGCGAACATCGATTGCACCAGGGCGCTGGGGAACAGGTCGAACAGCGCCCAGGCCACGGTGAGGCCGATGGCGGTGCCGATGATCCGCTGGCCGAGCTTGCGCCGGGTGGCGCCGTAGTTGGGCTGGCAGACGAACAGGGTGGTGAGGATGATCCAGTAGCCCTGGGAGGCGTGGATCGCATGCAGCGTGCCATAGCCGATGGTCAACGCGAGGGCCAGGCGTAAGGCGTGGCGGAACAGCAGCGAGGTCGGCGTGAGTTGGGTGCGCAGGCGCGTCCACATTTCTTTGAGGTTGCGCGGGGCGCGATCGAGCAGGTCGCTGTCAGT
>NZ_JAKNRV010000202.1:0-9398 GCF_023072625.1 Pseudomonas emilianonis | reverse complement strand
ATCCGCGTTTCAAATTGCACTTCACACCAACCAGCGCGTCTTGGCTGAACGCCGTGGAAGGCTGGTTTGCACAACTGGAAAGACGAGCGCTATACCGGGGTGCCTTCACCAGCGTCGCCGACCTAAAGGTGGCTATCCGTCAATTTATCGAGGCTCATAATGAGCATTCAGCCAAGCCGTTCAAGTGGAATAAAACGGCTGAGGCCATCATTAGCTCGGTACATAAAGCGAAGCTGAGCGTTATAAAAAATAAATTAATGGATTAACCGCTCAAGCCACTAGGCTTTCTCTTTTACCGACAAATTCAACGTTTGTTGGTTGCCGAAGAAGAACTGCGTCTTGCACATCGTGATTTAGAGCACATTGCTAAAACAGATAGCCTCACGGGGTTGCCTAACCGCAGGTGTTTCGACGTTAGATTCGCACACGAGTGGTCGAGAGCATGCCGCACTGGAAATAGCGTAGCGCTCATCGTTATCGATATAGATTGGTTTAAACAGTACAATGACCATTATGGCCATGTTCTCGGCGACGAATGCTTAAGGCACATCGCAGAGTTATTAAATAAAAATATAAATCGTCCAGCCGACCTCGCTGCCCGGTATGGTGGGGAAGAGTTTGTAATCCTGCTTCCAGAGACGGAACTGGCAGGTGCACTAAAGATCGCCGAGGAAGTGCGGTCAACAATAGAGGCTGCTAAAATTGAACACCGAGGCAGTACAGCAGGCATTGTCACCATCAGCGCAGGTGTCGCTTCCAACCATCAAGATGGCGTAATTGTCTCGACTGATTTGGTGGAAAAGGCCGATAGTCTTCTGTATCGCGCAAAAAAACGGGGGCGCAATCGAGTTGAACATCAGGCGCGAGAAGTCCTCGAAACATAGCGCGTCGCGGCTGCAGGTCCATTTAAATCAACAGCACAGAGTTCCTCTGATCATCGGCGTGCTATTCACTGAATAGCCGCGGATTTCTGGACGCTTCCGACACTCAGTTTTTAACTGTCAGCTTTTTTCCTAGAAAGATAGCAATGGGTCAATTACGGTCGTTGACGACAGATAGGTTGAACGCGGAATGCGAATAACACCGCTTATGTTCAAAAGGCCCCTACACTTTAGCCCGGTGTGGGGGGGCTTTTTTTGTAGCGATGCAAACCAGCACTCCATAGCCTGATCGACCAGAAGCCCATGTAGTGGTTTTGCGTATCTACTGCCGCCTGCACGCCATCTTTTCTTACAACGCAAAGTGGATCAGCCCTGCGTACTGAACCGCTGCGCTGCACGCCGCTCATACATCGCCACTTCCGTTTCTTACGTCGCCCGCTCGCCTTTGTAGGCCAGTTGATTGGCCTTGGCCCCTTGATATCCGACGGGTCGAAATCCCTGAGTAGAGGCGCCAGATCAATGGTCTTGGCGAAATTTTCGTTGGTCAGGCTGTAATAGCCCAGGCCCGACCAGACCGAATCGGCGTCCACCGTGTCGATGGAGGCATTGCGGTAGGCTTTCAGGACAGGGGATTGATTGAGCAAATCCGTCAGCCGCTGGGTATCCGAGCTGCTGAGCCGGCTGGCCGAATCCAGCACTTTCAGGCGGCCATCGGCCTCGACGGTGAAGCCGTATTTTTGCCGGCCAAGTCGAGAGCGGTGGCCGACAGCGCTGAGTCGAATGCCTTGCAGGAGGCCTTCAGCGAATTGAACGCGCCGGTGAAATTTTCGGCGAATCGAGGGAAGTCTCGCGGCTGGAGCCGACCGACCCAGGTGTCGACCGCCTCCAGCGGTTCCAACGTAGTGCTTGCTGATCGCGCCCGTAGCCATTGGTCAGGTGTTTTCTGCGTCTGACAGGGCCTTGGCCACTACGGCAGGTAAGCTGCCGGGCGCCCTTATACGCATTTGCTTGCTCAAATTAAAACGACCGAACACCACCGTGATGTCAGAAACCGAGACGTCAAACTCTCGGGCGAGAAACTTAACCATGTGGTCAGTCGCCCTGCCTGCTACGGGTGCGGCGGTGACGCTAATCTTGAGTTGACTTCCTTTCGCCTTGCCGATGGCATCCTTTTTAGCGCTCGGCGTTCCAAGTATGTTCAGAACTAAAATCTCTCCATCCCACCCACAAAACGAGGACATCTCAAAGCCCCGGCCGGATGATTTCTTTTTGGTAATCGCTTTTGCTTTCTTCACATGGATCCCGCGTAGGTCGGATAAAAATGCCTAACGATAAATAGACATCAACGGGTGCATAACATTTTTGGGCGAACGTGCGCTGCCGCTCTGGCGTGCAGTGTTTACGAGGAGAGCGGAAGTAAAAACGGTTAGACACCCTTGCAGCAATTCCTTTTGCGAACGGTGTTTAGCAGTGGCGAGGGTAGCGCGGGGCTTGGAGGAAAGACAAGAGGGCCGCGGTCGTAGCACCGGCCCTTGAGGAAAAGACGAACGACTGCTTCTTGCCCGCCCTGGGCTATTGTGACCGGCAGAAATCGACCCAGAGCTGTTAGCACAGGCAGATATCGGCCATTCCGCCAATCTAATAAACCAGGGGCGATTCACCTTTATTTCAAACTTGGTTTGACGCCTATTCTTCTCACTTATTACTTGACCCATTCTGATTCATCAGGCTAGTTAATGCCGCCCTCTACCGACATTAATATGGAAATTATGAAGCCTCTTTACCTGTGTTCAATTCTGCTGCTTGCAGGCTGCGCCCCAGCGCCGAAATACCTTGTGCCTGCCGGGGCGCCTCACGCGCTTATCCGCAGCGAATTGGTGTCGATGGAGAATCATCGAAACAGCGTGTCTCTGGTCGAGGCGCCTCCCATCGGCTGCAAATACGGCAGAACCGTGGCGACTGCGCCGGGAGGGCAGCTGGTTTCCGTTTATAAGAATGTATCGACGCCGGAGGGTTTTTTTCCGATTGAAGCCGGCAAGCCGCTGCACTTGGTGATGCGCGGCGCGGCCAATGCCAATCGCTCGTGCAACATAGCGTTTGTCAGCGAATTTGCGCCGGGCGCACGTTACATAATCAAAGGAGGAATTGTCGACAGCCCGGGCGCGCTGAGCGGTTGTTACATTGACATATTCAATGTCGATTCGGGCGCGCGCGTCCCCACGGCCGATGAGCCGAAAATGGAGCGCAATTGTGCGTTGGACCGGCTGCCCACGCTCTAGTGGGGAATTGCACCCTACCTGACCACCCATTAGCGTTGCATATGCCCCCCCATTTGCGTTCGACTTAACCAATCATGTGCACCATTTTTGACCAGCAAGATTAGTGGAGACACGACCGGCAGAGAACGGCCGATAGCAGCGCTTCATGACAGGCTACTACCGGCCCAGGCTGTGTAAAAACGCTTTGCCAAAATTGAAGTGCGCGCTTTTACGTTAAATCTGAAATTTATCGGCAAGTGAGCAGATACAGATTTTGCATAGAGACGCGATTTTCGGGTCGTTTTTAGATGCCTATATCGCCGAAAATCGTTTTTACACACTCTGGGCCAGAAGCAGACATTCGGGACAGGCTAGCTATGTGCCATTTTCGGAATTTGTTGATGGGGCTGGGGGCTTCGTTGTCTCATTCTCCAAGGTCCCTCTCTAGGAGCCCTCACACGCCAGTCGTCGCTTCGGCGTAGCTAGGCTGGCTGATAACGCCCTTTTTTCAGCGCAAAAGGGCCAGCGCGAAAGTGGCTGCACAAACAGCAGCCATCCTATAGCCCAGCCTGGCTGACAGGGGTAACGCTGCGGGTGTGATAATCGCCCGACGAGTCCTGGATGCAGTAATTCGGGGACATCGGTTTTTCCTCGCCGGCTTTCAACTCAACCACCTCATTGCGGCACGTTGTCTGGAATGTTTGCGACTGGAATGCCTGCCGGACTTCATAGTCGGCGCCTGCGCGTGGCACGAAACTCACGGGCGCTGAAGAGCAACTGGACCCGGACGTGACGAACGCCACAAACACGATCAGCGGCTGGCCGGCCGGGACCACACGTTCATCGAAGTACCTGCGCGTCTCATCGATCTTCGCGCTGACCGGGGAGGTCGGCATGCCGATGACATTGTTTTGGTAGTCGGAAGGCCACATGCCGAAGATATCCGTGCTCTGACCGCTGGGCTCGATACGCGAAGGATTCCATCCTTGCGGCCGCTCGCGGGCGGCCAGCGCTTTTCTGTAAGTGTCGTTGAAATACTGCTCGCAACTTTGGCCGGATACGAAACCTGCGTATGCCCCTTGCCCGCTGATCAGGCGGATGCGCGCCGTACTGGCGGGGTCGTACTTGGCCATCTCGGCCGGGTTCTGGACATCGGTTTTCTTGAAGGTGCAGCCCCCGACAGCCAACGGCACGATGAGCAACAGCCCCAGGCGTGCGATGACAGTGCCCAAGCCGGTATGAATTGATGAGCGCTTGCTGGCGTCCTGCTTCATTATTTTCTCCCTGTTAGTGGCGCAACCTTGGTAATGACGGGGTTTGGGCAGGCGTTTGCCTTCAAAGTTCGCGGGTTCGCATTGGATTGGATTGGATTGGATTGGGGCAAAAAAAGCATGGCGGCGGCCTTTTCTCTCTCCCGATGTGTCGCGCGTACAGTCTGCCCTGTTATTCTGATTCAGCAATCCGGCGTGTAGAAAAAATGCTATACGGCATTAAGTGACAGGAATGTTGGCTAATTGATAGTTAGGGAAAACTGAGTATGCGTCGCATAATAGCCAACGGGTTTGTGTTTGTCAGCATTGCGATACTCTGTTCCGGCTGCACATCTTATTCGTCCCAGCCGACAATCAACGAACCCGCTGAGCCCGAAACAAAAGAAATCATCTCCAGCTTCAGTTACGCAATAAACTCCCCATGGAAAGACAGTCGCTTCGGCAAGGACGCATACGCAGCGACACTCAAAGTTATTCCCGATGTACAGGATACGGGCTCCAGCCTTGCCGCCCCGACCCTGCCGGCATTAGAAATAAAGATCTCGGAGTTCTCATCTGGCGGCGCTTGCGGACAAGATTACTTGACGGGCCTGAGTCTGGGTTTGATCCCCAGTTGGTGTACGCGGACAAACCTTTTCAAGTTTGACTTTATATTGATTAAGGATCAGCGCTTTTGCAGGCAGAAAACCTACTCGATAAACTCCACGTCGTTTTCACATCTCACGATGATACCGTTTGCACTATTCAATACGGACAATCAGCCATTGGCGCTCTATCAGGCGGCGCTTAAAGATTTTCTTCGGATAGGTCAATGTGCGACGCGTTGAGAGGCATGTTAACAGGCTTTGTTTTGCGGCTACGAGGGGCTCATTCCAGGCGTTGGGACGTTCAAAATTTATCTCAGGTGAGCGGCAGCTTTTGGCCGAGGCTGTGTAAAAACGTTTTTGAGCGCGTCAGGTGCTCAAAACCGGACTGGAAATCACGTTTCTACGCGAAATCCACATCTGCAGACGTGCCGATATATTTCAGATTTAACGTAGACGCGGACACTTCAATTTTGGCGAAACGTTTTTGCACACTCTGGGCCGATTGCAGCCCTTCGTCAGAAGCAGAAATCGGCCACGAGCTCACGCTCTACCCACAACCGCTTTCAACCAAAAAGAGATGCCAGCCTTCTCCCACAGGCCCGTATTGCTAAAGTTCCCGACTCATCAGCCGACAGCCTTTGTTCCCATTTCACGGATGATTTTAATGTTCCGCTTTCTTTTTTCCGGCGTTGCTTTGCTCGCCGTCGGCGCCGTGTGCACGGCCCAAGCCCAGACGGTTACCACGCCGGAACAACTGCTGACTGAGTTCTCTCGTTGCAATGCGCATTTCTTCGAGAGCCTACGCGATGCCCGCCTGCCTGCAGGTACCTTGCGCCTGAGTGACTACGGCTCGGTCAAGGCACCGAGCATCATGAGTCCGCTGCAGGAAGGTGGCACTTACCAACACTTCGAAACGCCCCTGATCGTTAACGGTGTGCGTATGGTCGGCTATTACAACCAGGCCGAAACCATCAAGAACGTCGGCAATTTTCTGTTCTGGGGTTTTGTAGCCGATGGCTCGCCGCAAGAGGTGGCCGCAAAACTCAAGCCGCTGATCGTTGATAACGCACGCTTTGTTAGTCAAGGCAAAGCCATTAGCCGCGCCGAAATTCGCCGCGTCGGTGACCCTATCGGCCAATGGCGCACCGAAGGACTGACCGGCCCCGGCGTCGCCACGCCGTTTGGGTTCGTAGACCGCGTGCTGATCGTCGACACGGGCGACTCGACACCGCCGCTCGCGGGACACACCACCGTGTTCTGTTCGCTACAAGGCACCGTGACCGCGCCGTTGTTGCAGGTCTATCGCCCTGACCTCAACGCTCATCTGCTCGACTGACAAGGATGCTTATCATGACTACTCGCTGGCCGGCACTGATCGTCTGCGCCGTCATCCTCACAGGTTGCGCAGGGATGCAGAACCCGCAAAAAGCCAACCTTGTCCACTGCACTAATCAGTTCAAAGCGTCCAGAGCCGAAAACTACCCTCTGGTGCTGCAGGAAGGTGATCTATGCCTGCAGAAAAATACGCTGCCCGCCTCGCTGCAAAGTTTGATTTACGCGGTGCAGGCCGACGCCTACAGCAACCTCAAGCACTTTCCCGAAGCCGTGACCGCCAAGGAAAAATCCATGCAACTGGAGGTCAAGCCTGATCCGCGCGCCAACCTGGACCTGAGCGCCATGTATCGCGACGCTGGCAACCCGAAAAAAGCCCTTGAACTCGTGCAGTACAACCTTGACAACGGGATGGGAGAAGCTGGGAAGGGTTCCGGCTTCCACATGCCGACCTACTATCATTTGGGCCTCGCGCTGACAGACATGGGTCAGTACCGAGAGGCCGCTGAAGCATTCAGTACCGGCCTCCAGCGTCAGCCGGACTATGCCTGGGCCTATTATGCGCGGGGGATCGCGTATGACCATTTGGGAGACAGGGACGACGCAAAGGCCGACTTCATGAAGTTCTCGCAGATCGTCAACAAGAAGTACCTGCAGGAGGAGCACAAGGCGAAGCTCGCCGAGTACAAGATTTCCATGCCGTAATAGGAGCGCCAGCTTAGTGGCGAATGCGCTGGATCAGCGAGCGCGGGGTGACCGCTTGCGTCGCATCTCAGATGAGGCAACAGATCATCTCTGTTTCCGCCGGGCGACGAAGCGAACGGATGCCTGCGCAGGGCTTGACACATTTACTCACATCCCCTAAAGATGGACGCCTCATTCAGGGTGTGTCAGCTCATGCTTGCAACGTCTTCCGTTAACCTTTCCGTCATTGGCTTGATCGCCAAGGCGCAAGGTTGCGTTGCGCGCGCCCTCAAATCGAAGAAACAGTCGCTCATGTGACCGGGGCGCGCTGTCCCGTCAGATGAGCTGACAGGACATTGAGCGCGACGGACACCCTGCCCTTGCACAATTCCCTCTGCCCTTCTGACGGTGACTCAATCGGTCAATCATCAGGAGAGAGTGCATGTCAGCGTTTCAAGGTATCTGGGTTCCCGTGGTCACGCCGTTTCATGACGGCAGCATCGATTTTATCGGCTTGCGCCGGCTGGTCGAGCATCTGCTGGAAAAGCACGTGGCCGGGATTATGGTTTGCACCACCACGGGCGAAGCCGCGGCGTTGAGCCGTCAGGAACAACTGGCCGTGCTGGATGCGGTGTTGCAATGGGTGCCGGCGCACCGCGTGGTGATGGGCCTGGCGGGATATAACCAAATTGAGCTGTTGCAGTTCCAGGGCGAAATCCTCAAACGCCCGGTGGCCGGGCTGTTGGTGCCGGCGCCCAGCTATATCCGCCCGTCCCAGAGCGGCCTTGAAGCATTCTTCCGGACGGTGGCCGACGCCTCCAGTGTGCCGATCATTCTCTATGACATTCCCTATCGCACCGGCGCGAGCTTTGAACAGGCCACGCTGCTGAACATCGTCGCCCATCCGCGCATCGTGGCGGTCAAGGACTGTGGCGGCAACCTGGGCAATACCCTGGCGCTGTTGGCCAGTGGTGCGGTGGATGTGCTGTGTGGCGAGGATATCCAGATCTTTAACGCGTTGTGCCTTGGCGCCAGTGGGGCGATCGCAGCGTCGGCACATGTACACACCGAGCAGTTTGTGGCGCTGTGGCAGCAGGTGCGGGATAACCAGTTGAGCGAAGCGCGGCAGACGTTTTTCCAGTTGCTGCCGCTGATCAATACGCTGTTTATGGAGCCAAACCCGGCACCGGTTAAGGCGGCGCTGGCCCTGCAGGGATTAATCGGGAGTGAATTGCGCGCGCCGATGCAGCGGGCCGGCGACGCCACCGTCAGCCGTCTGCAAGCGTTGTTGTGAAGCCGGTTGATTGAGTGTCCCGCGCCACCTGCAACCGGTGCAACGTAATCTGGCGCACCTGCTGCTTGCTCAGTTCGATATGCCGCGTGAGCAGCCGTTGCGCCTGTTCACCGCGCCGTTGCAGGATCGCGTCGAGTATCTGCGCATGTTCTTCGTAGGTCGCAGCGATCCGCGATGCCTGGGTAGAGTCGAGCCGGCGGATGATGCGGATTTTTTCCGTAATTGCGTAGTGCATGCGCGCCATTTCGCGGTTGCCGGTAGCCTCCACCAGGGCGCAGTGAAAGCGCTCGTCCAGCTCGGACACCACCTGGGTGTCCTGCTGGCGTGCGCCCTCCTCCAGCTGCCAGATCGCCTGCAACCCTTGCAACAGCGGATGGCCCGGCGCATCCATCCGGCATAAGTGGTTGACCGCCGCCAGCTCGAGAATGATCCGCACGTCGTACAGCTCTTCGAAGTAGCTGAAGTCGAACGGTTTCACCTGCCAGCCACTGCGGAAGTACACCTCCAGATAGCCTTCCTTCTCCAGACGATAGAGCGCCTGACGCACCGGGGTGCGGCTGACGTTCATGCGCTCGGCCACTTCGCCTTCGCTGAAGCGGTCCCCCGGCAGCAGGCGAAAGTCGAAGATATCCGCCTTGAGCTGCGCGTAAATCCGTTCGGCCAAGCTGTCGGGGCGCGCCCTGGTTTTTTTCAGCGTTGAACCCGGCATGCTCAGCCCCGACTCGCGACAAAGGCGCGCCAGCCGCCGAATTCGGTGATGTCGAGCGCGTCGGCCAGCGCCCAGGGCTCGCAGATAAAGCCTTTGACGCTGCGCCCGTCCGCCAGGCTCAGGTTGCCCATGCCCAGGGGCGCGGGGATTTCGGCGACGAACTCGCCAAAGCGTGCGATGGGCATATCCCACAGCTCGACGATGATCGAGCGGCCGCTGTCCGCCTTGGCCAGCCCCGGTTTCGGCGGCACGGTGCCCGGCAGCGCATACAGTCGATAGCTGTCGCCGGTCAGTGTTTGTTCGACCAACACCGCATTGCGCGTGGTCAGTTGGAAGTTCAGCGGCATGCCGCTCAGGTGCGCGCCAACCACCGCCACGCGCA
>NZ_JAKNRV010000201.1:0-9417 GCF_023072625.1 Pseudomonas emilianonis | reverse complement strand
ATCGACTTTCCTTTCAAGCCATCAACCACTTGGTTGATATGCAAGCAAGATGGAAAAACCGCGACATCAACACCGCTGGACACTTCTTCAGCGTTGCGGGTCATCCGCATGCTGGCCTGGCGCAGGTCGAGCCCGTCGATACGTCGAGCCGGGCCGCCCAGTACGAAACAGCCGCTGGACGCGTTGTCAGCCACGGTATCGACGAAGCGGATGTTCCAGCCCTGGATGCGACTGCCGACGATTTCCAGTGCCGGGACGACCCAGCCGGTGGCCGTCATCACGTCGGCGAATGTGCTGTCGGCGCGGGGCAGGTCGCGTTCGAGGATCAGGGCGATTTCAGCCTCGATCTTCGGTTGCAGTACGCGGCCGGTTGGCACGGTGGCGTTGTCGCCGTAGCACATGTCGGCAAACAGGGTGCCGAAGTCCGGTTGGTCCACGCCCAACTGGGCCTGGACTTTGGGGTTGGTCAGGCCGATCTTGCGGCCCACCACGCGGCGCCCGTTGGCCACGCCGTGGTCGACGTTGAGGCGCTGGATGGCATACGCGGCGGTGGCGTTGTCTTCACCGATCCGCTCGCGCAGCGGCCCGATGGCTTCGCCGTGGTCTTCGGCCTGGCGCAGGTCGGCGGCGAGTTGTTGCAGGGTGTCTTGAGTCAGCGTCATGTCAGCCTCGGTGATCAGTGGGTCAGGAAGTCGAGGACCATCCGGTTGAATTTCTCGGCGTGTTCCCACTGCGCCCAGTGGCCGCAACGGTTGAACACGTGCAATTGCGCCCTGGGCAGGCCGGCCAGCAGGCGCAAGCCGGTGTCCATCGGCACGAAGCGGTCCTCGCGGCCCCAGACGAGCAGGGTGTCGGCGTTGATTTCGTGCAGGCGGTGGCTGAAATCCGGAAATTGCTTGGGGTTGAGCGTGCTGCTCTTGACGAAGTTTTCCAGGTGATCGCGGCGCGACAGGAGGTTGTCCAGGCGGGTCTGGAACAGTTCGTCGGTGAGGCCGCTGGCGTCGAAAACGAAGACGTTCATCATCTTCTTCAAGTTCTCGATGGTCGGGTCGCGGTACAGCGCGCCGATCAGTTTGATGCCTTCGGTGGGCTGCGGCACGAAGGCGCTCGGGCCGCCGGTGCCGCCGCCCATCAGGATCAGTTTGCCGATCCGCTCAGGGTATTCCAGGGCGAAGGCGACGGTGCTGTGGGCACCCATCGAATTGCCGATGATGTGGACGCGCTCCAGCGCCAGCACATCGAGCAGGCCCTTGAGTGCTTGTGCGTTGAGGTTCGAGCGCGAGCCTTGGCTGACGATCGTGTCGCTTTTGCTCCAGCCCGGGCAATCCATCAGGATCACGCGAAAACCGGCATTCACCAGCGGTTCGATATTGCGATTGAAGTTGGCCCAGCCGCTCGCGCCCGGCCCGGAGCCGTGCAGCATGACCACGGTTTCGGCACCTTCGCCAAGGTCGTTGTAGTGCAGTTGCAGGTCCAGGTCGCCTTCCTTGATACGGGCAAAGCGGCTGGTGGAGGCTTCACTGAAAGCAGTGGTGGTCATGGCAGTGTTCCTTGAATTCATGGGTGAGGGGTCAGCGGCTGTGCGCCAAGCGCACCGAAACCTGCGATCCACTCGGGAATCGGGCGGTAGTAGCGGCCTTCGCTCCGATACGGGCCGAAGGCACTCAGGGCGGCGAAGGCGGCGACCCAGGTTTTCACCTCGTGGGTCGACTTGCCGGCCAGCATCGACAACTTGTCGTTGTTCAACGAGTCGAGGTCGCGCATACGGCCCTGTTCGAGGGTGTCGAGAAACTGCTGATCCCAAGCCGGGTTCAGCGGGTGCAGGCTGTGCGGGTCTTCGACGAAGTCTCGCGCGGCTTGAATCACCCGGTTCTGGCGGGCCTGTCGTTCATCGGCGGGGAGCTGACGCCCGCTGCCCATCAGGCGGTCAGCCATGCGCGCGTCGACCTTGGCCAGTTCCGGTACCGGCGGTTGATGGGACAAGCCGCCTGAGGCCAGGAACAGCACGCGTTTATCCAGCGCTTTGGCCCATTGGCCGATCGCCTCACCCAACAGTCGGGCGCGTTTGAAACTGGGCAGCGGCACGGCCACCGAGTTGATAAACACCGGAATCACCGGGCAGCTCTGCAAGCCGCCGAGCAACAGTTCCAACGGTTGCGCGAACGCATGGTCGACCTGCATGCGATACGACACAGCGGTATCGACACCGGCATCCAACACCGCCTGGGCGCAGGATTCGGCCAGCGCTTTGGGCACGTCCAGCGGGCCGGCGGCGGTGTCGAAATCACCAATCGCATCGGCCGCCATGCCGATGCAAAAGGCCGGCATCACGTCGTAGAAAAACCCGTTGTAATGGTCGGGGCCGAACAGCACCACCAACTGCGGGTCGAAGCGGGCGATGCGCTCGCGAGCGGCGTTGATCACGCCATCGACTTCGGCCAACACGTGCGGCGCCGGATCGACGTAGCCCACCAACGGCGTATGAGACAAACAATGCAGAAAGGCGCTCATGTCACGCGACCTTGCTGACAACAGCGTTCGCTGAGGTCGGTGGCAGGGTTTTGAGCGCCCGGGCCAGTTCATCGCAAGCCTGGCCAACGGTTTGCGGGATGGCCAGCCCGGCGAGGAAGCGGTCCGGACGCACCAGGGCGATGGACGACGTGCCGAGCGCGAACCATTCTTTCAACCGACCGCTGCTGTCGCCCACGCGGATCACGTCTGGGCCGGCATCGCTCGGTACTCTGAGCTGCACGTCTGGCAACACTTGGATGAAGCGTGTGCCCAGGGCTTTCCATTGCGCGATTTGCGTGGCCGAGAGGCCCCAGGTCGGATCGCAGCCCCAGGCGATAATCGCAAAGTTTTCGCCAATCACTTCATCCAGCAGCACCGTGGTGCCGGCGTCCGTCAAGACCTTGGGCTGAATGAACATCTTGCCGACCGGCGAGCCCTTTGCACTCGGCACGATCAACGCGCCCCGGGTGTATTGCGGCATCGGTTTGAAGCGCATTTCGACGAAGTAGCGCTTGACCGGCGGCAGGTAATTGAGCAACCACGACACCCCATCGCGCAGGGTGCCTTGCCAGCGTTTCGGCGGCGCCAACACGTGGCCGGCGAGCACGGAGAGATTGATCATCGCTTTGGCGTGGTCGCGGCGTTCCTCTTCGTAGCTGTCGAGCAGGTTATCGGCGGCCAGGCCCTTGATCACCAGCGCGAGTTTCCACGCCAGGTTCGAGGCATCGCGCATGCCGCTGTTGTACCCCTGGCCTTGCCATACCGGCATGATGTGCGCGGCATCGCCGGCCAGCAGCACTCGGCCCTGACGGAACCGACCGGCCAGACGCGCGTTATGGGTATAGACGCGGCTGCGGATCAGCTCGATGTGGTCGGGGTTCGGCAATACTTTGCTCAGCAGCTTGCGCAGGTTCTCGGGCTTGCTCAGCTCGGTCTCGGTTTCGCCGGGCATCACCATGAACTCGAAACGACGCACGCCATGGGGCAGGGCGGCGGACACGTAAGGCCGCACCGGGTCGCAGCACAGATAGACATGGGGCGTGGCCAGCGGGTCGTTGGCAATGTCGACCACGATCCACTGATTGGGCGCGGTCTTGCCCTCGAAACTGATGTCCAGGCTGCGCCGCACCAGGCTGTTGCCACCGTCGCAACCAATCAGGTAGCGCGCATTCAGGCGTTCGCTGCGGCCATGCTGATCCTTGAGGTTGAGCACCACCGCGCTGTCGCTTTGTTCAAAACTGCTGAGCTCACGGCTGAACAGCACCTTGACGTTGTTGAAACGCTGCAGGCCGTCGAACAGCACCCGGTCGGCCAAGGGCTGAATGAACGCGTTGCGGCGTGACCAGCCGAACTCGTCGGTTTTCGGTTGAATATCGGCAAAGCAACGACCCTTGGGGGTCAGGAAGCGCATGGCGTGCCAAGGCGTGGTATGCGGCAGCACCTTGTACGCCAGACCGACGGCCTGGAATGTGCGCAGGCTTTCGTCGTCCAGGCCGATGGCGCGGGGGTAGTCGATCAGGGTGTCGAGCTTTTCCACCAGGGTGACGTTCACGCCACATTGCCCCAGGTAGTTGGCGATCATCAAACCGACAGGGCCGGCGCCGACGATAGCAACGTCGGTGGTCAGCTCCAATGTGGAAGGAGTGGGTGCAAGACTCATGGGTATCTCCGTACAGCGTTTTTGGATTTCTTGTGGGGCGCAGTATGGAAATCACGAGGCTGGTGGACAACGAAAACCCCTGCTAGGGTGCACTAGGTGCACAGCCTTGATTTTAAAAGAGAATGGAGCGTCCATGAGCGAAACAGAATACAAGAGCGTTCGTGGGCTGATGCGTGGTTTGGCCCTGATCAATGGCTTGAATCGTTTTGATGGCGGGGCCAGTACGGCGCAGTTGGCCGAGCAAAGCGGGCTACATCGGACCACGGTTCGTCGATTGCTGGAGACCTTGCAGGCCGAGGGTTACGTGCGCCGCAGCGAGTCGGATGACAGCTACCGCCTGACGTTGAAAGTCCGTGAATTGAGCGAGGGGTTTCGCGACGAGCAATGGATTTCTTCGATTGCTGCACCGCTGCTCGGCGAGCTGCTCCAACAAGTGGTCTGGCCCACCGACCTGTGTACGCTGGACGGCGATGCCATGGTGATACGCGAGACCACGCATCGCTTCAGCCGCCTGTCGTTTCACCGCTCCATGGTCGGCCGGCGTTTACCCTTGCTCATGACCGCCACGGGGCGCGCGTACTTTGCGTTCTGCCCGCCGGCCGAGCGCGAAGAGCTGATCGAGTTGTTGATCAGCCGCGAAGATGAACAGTCGGCGCTGGCGGCGGATCGCGGCTTTGTCGATCGGCTGGTGGAGCACACCCTCGGCAAGGGCTACGGCGAAAATAACTCCCATTGGGGCCTTGAGCGCAAGATCGCCGCGATTGCGATTCCGGTCATGCACGAGGCGCGGGTGATGGGCTGCCTGAATCTGGTTTACATCGCCAAGGCGATGTCGGTTGAGGAAGCCGCCCGCCGTTATCTGCCGGCGATGCAGGGTGTGGTGGAGAAAATCAGGGCTCAGTTGGCGTAGGGGGGGGCTTGGTTTTGTGGGACTCGATGCCGGTGCGACCCCATCTGCAAAATAGGAATGGCCTGATTTAACCTCATAACATCGCTGATCGAGGCGGGTGACAAGCTGATTGAAGGCCTGCAGCAGATGATGCCGGGTGTGCGGATTGGGAGTTCGTTGGTGGGGCCTGGCGCGCATTGATCGTAAACGCGCCACCGCAATGGCGACCGCCTGCCGATTCGCGAAAAATCGTCACGCCGTCGCCCTGTTTGACGCCCGACTATTGTTTCTGCGGATCGAACTGCTTATCCCTGATGAACATCGCCGGAATCACGCCGCAGATGAAGTACGCCGCGCCCATCACGAGAAAGCCCACGCCAATCGAGCCATGGGACGCCAGAAAGCCAATCGCAGCGGGTGCGACTGCGGCCCCCAGGCGGCCAATATTGTAGGCGCCACCCACCGCGGAGCCGCGGAACTTGGCCTCGAAACTTTCGGTCATGTAGGTCGCATTGACGCCATACGGAATTCCATACAGAAAGCCGAACACGATCAGCATCCACAGGATGTTTTCCTGGCTCTGGAACAGCACGATCACCGGCAGAAATACGGCCGTCCCCAGGGCACCAAAGGCGAACACGGTGCGCCGACCGATACGATCGGCGGCCATGCCTGCGAGGACTTTGCCGAGGATCATGGCGGTGTAGGTGCCGACCATGTAGCTGGTCATGGACTTGAGGTTCATGCCCAGTTCGCTTTCCAGGTAGGTCGGCATCCAGTTGTTCACGCCGTAGTAGCCGAACTGCAGAAAGCCCGCGGTCAGCGCCCAGCAGATGAACATGCGGCGCGATTGCGGGTCAGCGAAAATCTGTTTGTACATGCTGTCGCGCTTTTGCGCCGAGCCGCTGCGTATTCCAGCGAGTGTTTGCTTGGCGCGCTCGGCCTGGGCGTTGATCCAGGCTTGGGGTTCCGGCACGAAACGTTGCATCACCAAGGCAAGAACCACTGGGATGATCGCGATGTAGAACAGCCAGCGCCAACCATGGTTGGGCAATATCCAGCCGGCCAGCAAGGTCGCGACGATGTAGCCCACCGACCAACCTGCCTGCAGTGTGCCGAGCACCGTGGTGCGGTAGCGGGTGGGCACGTATTCGGACATCAGGGTGTTGCACGCCACGTACAGCGCGCCGATGCCCAGCGAGGCCAGGAATCGGATCAGCGCAAACTCCCAGTAGCTGTGGGTCAGCCCCAGCACCGCGGTGCCGACGGAGAACAGCAAAATACTCCAGACCACGGTTTTCACCCGTCCGAAGCGGTCACAGGCCCAGCCGCCGTAGATACCGCCGATCGCCATCCCGGCCAGGGTAAAACTGCCCAGGCTGCCGGCTTCGACGTTAGTCAGGCCGAATTCAGTCTTCAGGCTATTGAGGCTGTAGGACAGCAGCATCAAGTCGGCGCCGTCGATCAATAATCCGAGAAAGCAAAAAATGAACACCAGCACCCAAGTGCTGGATTTGGCGTGGGCAGTCGCACTTGCCTGAGCAGCAGCGTCCATGGAGTTACCTTTATTGTATTTATGGGGTGGGACTAGAATTGAGTGTTGCGCGCTGATCTAGCGTTGAGCGTCGCGGATCATGTTTCGCGCAATGACGATCTGCTGTATCTGGGTGGTGCCCTCGTAGATGCGGAACAGGCGCACATCCCGGTAGAAACGCTCGATCGCGTATTCGCTGACATAGCCGGCGCCACCGTGGATCTGCACGCAACGGTCGGCGACGCGGCCGCACATTTCGGTCGAGAACATTTTCGCGCAGGAGGCTTCGGTGCTGACGTTACGGCCGTCGTCGCGCTTGCGTGCTGCATCGAGCACCATGCAGCGGCTGGCGTAGATTTCCGCCTTGCTGTCGGCCAGCATCGCCTGGATCAATTGAAATTCGGCGATGGGCTGGCCGAACTGTTTACGTTCCAGTGCGTAGCGCAGGGCATCATCGAGCATCCGCTCAGCCGCACCGACACTCAATGCCGCGATATGCAGGCGACCCTTGTCGAGGACTTTCATCGCGGTCTTGAAGCCTACGCCTTCGACACCGCCAATCAGTTGGCTGGCAGGTACTCGGGCATTTTCGAAGATCACGTCGCAGGTATGGGCGCCTTTGTGGCCCATTTTGTGGTCGGGCTTGCCCAGGGAGACTCCCGGTGTGCCGCGCTCGACAATGAATGCGCTGATACCGCCTGCGCCTTTGATGTCAGTGCTGGTGCGCGCCATCACCGTATAGATGCCAGCGTGCGGGGCGTTGGTGATGAAGCGCTTGGTGCCGTTGAGGATGTAACTGTCACCGTCGCGCACGGCGGTGGTTTTGAGCGAGGCGGCATCCGATCCTGCATCGGGCTCGGTCAGGCAGAAGGAACTGAGCAGCTCACCGCTGGCGAGCTTGGGCAGGTAGTGTTGTTTCTGCTCTTCAGTGCCATCGAGCAGAATGCCGATGGAACCGATCCCGTTGTTGGTGCCGATGTAGGAGCGAAACGCCGGGGAGGTGCGCCCCAGCTCGAAGGCGATATTCACCTCTTCCTCCATCGTGACGCCCAGCCCGCCGAACGCTTCCGGCAGTGTCAGGCCAAACAGCCCCATGGCCTGCATCTGCTCGACGATGTCCTGGGGAATCGCGTCGGTCTCAGCCACTTCGTTTTCACGGGGGATCAGCACTTCGCCGACAAACTGACGAAGGGAATCCAACAGCATCTGCAGGGTTTCGGTATCACGGATCATGTGCGCTCCTAACGCTCGCAGGCGAGCGGTTCTTTATTGGGGCGCCGTTACTCCGTTGCGTCAGCGAGCAGCGGCGCCAATGTTGTTCACCATGTTGATCAGGCGAGGCCCGATATCGTCCATGAGCTGTTCGCGGGGCAGTTGGAAGCTCGGCCCGCCGCAGTTGAAGGTCAACAACCCGTACTGCGGGTGCAGCAACGGCACGGCCACGGAGTTAACGTCGCGATGCCACTCACCGATCGACAGGCAGAAGCCGTAGTCGGCGTAATCCCTGAACGCCCGATCCAACCCTTTGCGAATGGTTGGCCACTGTTCCGATTCGCGCTGGCGAATGTGATCGAGCAAAAACTCCCGCTCGGTCTCCGGCATCGCCGCCAGGCACGCACGGCCTACCGAACTTTGTGCCAGCGGCAAGTAACTGCCGATCTGACGGCGCATGGTCATGTTGCCCTGACCCTGAACCACATCCAGGTACACCATCTGCAGGCGATCACGGGATGCCATGGCGACGGCCGCCTGTGCATGATTGGCCAGGTCCTCCATCAACGGATGAGCCACCGTGCGAATCGCCAGGTTCGACAGCATGGCGTAGCCAAAACCCAACACCCCGACATCCAACTGGTACTTGCCCGAATGCACTTCGCGTTTAAGGCAGCCCAGGCGCATCAGCGTATTGGTCAGCCGCGTCACGGTCGGTTTGGGCAGGCCGGTCATGCGCGCCAGGTCCTGATTGCCCAGCACGTTGTCGCGCGGGGTGAAACACCTCATCAGTTCCAGCCCGCGCGCCAATGCCGTTACAAACTGGCCACTGTTTTCGTCGTCGCTCAATGCGCTGGCGGGATCGAGCATGCCCATCTTCAGTAACCCGATTTCATCCGCTCCCTTTGCCGTGTCAGCGGCCTGCCGATCTGCCTTGATGCGAGCCATGGTAGAACCTCACTTTGAAAAAATGCAAGAAAATAAAACGCAGTTTCGCCTGACGAAATTATATTCGTTGTTTCTTTAAAAACCAACGGGTTTGTTTTGTTGACTTAAAGCCAAGCAATTATTGGGGTTAAACAGATTTTTTGCTTTTTATGTTTACAGGATTTTGTAAGCGTCCTTATGATTAAGCGTAATTACGGTATTCAGTTTCGCCTGACGAAACAATAATAAGAGGTCGCTATGAACTCCCATCCAGAACCGGTCGTGCATGTCCAGATAAGAGAGGATGCCGTCGCGGTCGTCCGCATCGAGCGGCCCGAGGTCAAGAACGCGCTGAACAGCGCCGTGCGCGAACAACTGGCTGACAGCTTTCGCCTGTTGTCTGCCGATGAGCGCGTGCGCTCGATCGTGCTCACCGGCGGCGAGCACTGCTTTGTCGCGGGGGCCGATATCCGCGAGTTCGCCCAGGCCAGCCCGATCGAGATGTATCGCCGTCACACGGAATACCTGTGGGACGCCATCGCACGTTGCCCCAAACCGGTGATCGCTGCAGTGAATGGTTTTGCCCTGGGCGGCGGCTGCGAGCTAGCGATGCACTGCGACATCATCGTCGCGGGGCAATCGGCGCGATTCGGCCAGCCGGAGGTCAAGCTGGGTCTGATGCCG
>NZ_JAKNRV010000200.1:0-9442 GCF_023072625.1 Pseudomonas emilianonis | reverse complement strand
GATGGCGCTGCCGCCCACGCCGCCAATGACGGCGCCGGCTGCGCCGCCGATTGGGGTCTTGGTGCCTTCGATTTTCACCGGACGCAGGGATTCAATGGTGCCCATGCGAACGGTCTGCACACGACGCGCTTCGTCACGGGAGTACGAGTCGCCGGTCAGACTCGAGGCGCAGCCACCCAACAACAACGACAGGGTAGTAAAGCAGGCAACTAGTAAAACGGACTTACGCATAGCATCAACTCCAAAGGACAGGTGTTCATTAGACGCTGCGGCTTGACGCCTGTCACGACAAGCCCCGCAGAAAATTGCTTTCATTCAGCCCTAGTACAGAGTGCCAGCACCAGAAGACCCGACAAACGGTAGCACTCATTTTGTAAACAGGACGTTCATGGATTATTTCATCATTGTAGTCACTACCGTAGCCGGCTTGTATTTCCATGGCTGGTTGTACCTGCGCATCCGACGCTGGATCGACCGCGACCTGGCACTATCCCTGGCGGGCAACGACCTGCACAAGCGGGCCTTTATGCTGCAACAGCTGGAAAAAGCCCGCACCCTGAAGATCAACCGCCGCGATTTGCCGGCCTGGTTGAAAAACGCGGCGCAGCAGTACACGCCCGAGGCCTCTTGAAGAGAGGCTTCGGGGTGACAAACAACAGTCAGATGGGGTGACGAAAGACGACGATCAGGGTGCCAGACGCTCACGGGTCCAGTCGGCCCCTTGCAAACGGTAGTTCAGGCGGTCATGCAGGCGGCTAGCGCGGCCTTGCCAGAACTCGATGCGCTCGGGCAACAAGCGATAGCCGCCCCAGTGCTCGGGGCAGTGCGGCTGAGTGTCGCTAAAACGCTCTTCGGTGACCTTAAGCAAGTCGTGCAATTCTTCACGGTCACGGATGACCTTGCTCTGCGGAGAGGCCCACGCGCCCAGGCGGCTACCCAACGGGCGCACCTGGAAATAGGCGTCCGACTCTTCGGGCGTGACCTTGACCACCCGGCCCTCGATGCGCACCTGGCGCTCTAGGGTCGGCCAGAAAAAGGTCATGGCCGCGAAGGGCTGCGCCGCAAGCTGATCGCCCTTGGCGCTCTGATAGTTGGTGAAGAAGGTAAAGCCCTGTGCATCCAGGCCCTTGAGCAGCAGGATGCGACAGTGCGGGCGACCGTCCTCATCGACCGTGGCCAGGGTCATCGCATTGGCCTCCACCGGCGGCTGCTCGGTCTTCACCGCATCGCCAAACCATTGGTGGAACAAGGCGAACGGCTCGCTCGGGGCCTGGGCCTCGCTCAAACCATCCCGTGTGTAGTCACGGCGCATATCCGCCACTGCCTGGGTCATGCGACTTTATCCTTCTGGTTCAACGGATCAGTTTTTTGCCTGGTCGTTCGCAGCCGGTACAGCGGCCTTGGCTTTGGCTTTGGCCGGTGCTGGCTTCTTGGCAGCTGGTTTGGCCGGGGCTTTTTTCGCGGCTGGCTTAGCTGCGGCTTTCTTCGCGACCGCCTTTTTCGCTGGGGCTTTTGCGACCGGGGCGGGAACGTCCTGCACGGCAACCATTTCAGCCACAGGCGGCGTTTTGCCCGAGTTGTACTTGCTCAGCAAGGCCAACATAGTTGTACGCTGAGTAAACATAATTTCCATGCGACGGTTCAGCGCACGGCCCTGGGTACTGTCGTTGGCGGCACGTGGCATCATGTCGCCCATACCGCGCAACATCAGACGGTCTTGCTTGAGGCCGCTGAGACTGAAAATCGATGCGATGGACACCGCGCGCTCTTTGGTCAACGCCTGGCTCGCCGGAGCGCTGCCGGTGGCGTCAACGTGACCGAGGACCAGTACGGCGGTCTTCGGGTCAGCCTCAACAGCCTTGGCGACGCGAGTGAACGGGCCCAGGGTAACCGGCAGCAACATCGTCGGGCGTTTCGGGTTGTAGGAACCGTCTACCGGGGCAATCACCACCAGTACGTTGTCGCGACGTTCCAGTTGCAGGTTGCTGTCCTTGATGGCTGCGCGCAGGCGCGGCTCATAGTCGTCCAGCCAGGCTTGGGTAATTTTCGGGTCGGGCATCGGCACATTGGTCACGTCGACCTTGGCCAATGGCTTAGGCTTGGACGTGCTTTCGAACGGCCACCACCAATGGGTTTCGGAGTCGGTCTTGGCGACGACGGCAGCAGCAGGAGCAGCGGCTGGCGCCGGGGTTGCGGCCTTAAGGTCGGCCTTCAGGTCAGCCTTGGCATCAGCGGCCTTTTCGTCGGCGCTCTTGGAGGAGAACGGCCACCAGCTGGAGCCGGTATCCGCTTTGGCCTCCGGGGCAGCAGAAGCAGCTACCAGTGCAGCAGGCTTGGCGCTGGCAGCGGCAGCTACCGGTGCGGCAGGCTTGGCGCTGGCAGCAGCAGCTACCGGTGCAGCAGGCTTGGCGGCGGCGGCAGCTACCGGTGCGGCCGGCTTGGCGCTAGCGGCGGCAGTTACCGGCGCAGCAGGCTTGGCCCCGGCGGCGGGTTTGGCGTCCGGTTTGGCGTCGGTTTGGGTCACTGCGTCCTTGGTAGCAGCCTTGTCAGATCCAAATGACCACCAATGCCCGCCCTCGGCATCATTTTGTGGTGTTTGTGCGCAGCCAGTAATAGTGAGGCACAGCGCCAGTGCCAAGGACTTGTTCGATAACATGAGATATCCACAAAATGAGAAAAAACCGGGGGTCTGAATGACCCGTTAAACAGACGCGTCCAGAACATTAAAGTTACAATATTTCGCTTCGCGCCTTCTTATACTTGCCTTTGTAACAAAAAAACGTGAAACAGCAAGGGGTTTACAGACAACCGGCCAATATTCTGACCAACTTCTGCGCCCGCGGGTCCATAAGTACATAGGGCCCCATTGTATTAGTCGCAAAACCGAACGCTACATCATGTTCAGGGTCGGCAAACCCCACCGAACCACCCGCACCAGGATGTCCAAATGCACGCGGGCCAAGGCCGAAGGTCGCATTCGGCAGTTGCGGTTGATCCAACATGCAGCCCAGGCCGAAACGGGTTTGGGTCAATAAGGTTTTATCGGGCCCGATACTGTGTTCACGGGTCAACTGTTCGAGCATGTCGCTTTCCAGCAAACTACCGTCCAATAAACCACTATAAAAACCCGCCAGGCTGCGCGCATTACCGTGACCATTCGCCGCTGGCTGCTGCATACGCCGCCATTCGGGTTTATTAGTGCTGGTCAGAATAGACGGCGGATTGGCAAATGCCCGTGTCGTCATGGCCGCAGGTTCACGCATCATTACTTGCAGTAAACGTTGCGCTGCTTCATCGCCCATGTTGCCTTTGCCGCGCGCTATATGGGCCACGCGATAAAATTCTTCGTCCGCCAGGCCCACATGAAAGTCCAGCCCCAACGGGCGTGCAACCCGCGCCACGATGGACTCGCCCGGCCCGCGTCCGTCGGCACGGCGCAGCAATTCCCCGACCAACCAGCCATAGGTGATCGCCTCGTAGCCGTGGCCCTGGCCCGGCGTCCACCACGGGGCTTCGGCCGCCAAGGTGTCGACCATCAATGGCCAGTCGTACAGCGCTTCGGCGGGCAGCATTTCACGGATCGCCGGCAACCCGGCCTGGTGGCAGAGCAACTGGCGCAAGGTGATGGCTTCTTTACCGGCCGCGGCAAACGCCGGCCAGTAGTTGGCCACTGGCACATCCAGTTGCAGCTTGCCTTCGGCCACCAATTGCAGGGCCGCGACGGCGGTGAAGGTTTTGGTGCAGGAGAACAGATTGACAATGGTGTCGCTGTGCCACGCTTGCGCCCCATCCTTGTCAGCGGTGCCGGCCCACAGGTCGACCACGGTTTCCCCGCCGATCTGGATGCACAGCGCCGCACCACGCTCTTGCGGGTCATCGAACAACGCGGCGAACGCTTCACGTACCGCTTCGAACTGGAGCTCGTAATGACCCTGAACCTGCACCTAAGCCCCCTCGGAAAACGCTGTAAAAAGTGGCCGACATTGTTCCAGCCCTTGTAGGATTTGTGAACCCGTCAACGCTGAATCAATGACCATTTCCGGAATGCCCACCGGCATGTCCGGCGCCCTGCCCCGTACCTTTGCCGTCATGCCCCGGTTTGCTCCCTTCATGCTCGCGAACCGCACGGGCCGCCTTGGCTTTTTCGGCCTCCCTGCCCAGTTGGTCGACCGCCGCCAGGTTGCTTCTACGCACACTGTCGACAAAGCCCTGGAACGGCACATCGGTCATACCGACCAGACCGAAATGGCCGTTTTCGCCGTCCAGCAAGCGACCGGTCACCGGCTGGTCCAGATACTGGAACCAGTGCACACCGACAATCGACGGCTCGGCCATGGCCTGCTTGAGGAAGTTGGCATACGCGGCGCCGCGATCCTCTTCCCTGGCCAGTTGCGTTACACCGCCCCAAAACGGGCCGCGGTCAGCCGAGCCGAAGTTGAACTCGGTGATCAACACCGGCTTGTCCAGTGCGCGCAAGGCGGCGAAGTCATAGCCGTCCTGAGGTTTGAGGGTGTACATATTGAAGCTCAACACGTCGCAATACTGCGCACAGGACGCCACCGCTTCCGGGGTACTCACCGCATAACGCCCGCCCAGCAGCAACTGATTGGGCGCGTGCCACTTGAGCGCATCGGAGATGGTCTTGAAGTAGGTATCGGCAAAGGTCTTCTGGAAGTATTTGAAGTCGGCTTCGATTTCCGGATGCTCGGGGTTGGGCATCGGCGGCTCGAAGCCCGGGTCTTCCATCAACTCCCAGCCCGCCAGCTGGATGCCCCAGGCTTTCGACAGGCCTTCTTCGTTGCGGTATTTGTCACGCAATTGCTTGAGGAACGCACGCTTGGCGGGTACGTCGGTGGTCATGCGCAGGGTGCCGTAGGCCAAGGCGTAGCGGGACTTTGCATCCTCACCGGGACCGGCCCATGCCAGTTCGTTGTCGGCAAAGAAGCCGATCAACCACGGATCGTCGCGGTGATCACGGGCGGCGATGGCCACGGCGCGCTCGGTGGCCATGGCGAAACGCGGGTCGAACGGGTCAGGCATGCCGCCCCACCAGTCGGTGCCGGTACTGATGCTGGCGTAATCGCCGACGATCGACAGCGGCAAGGTGTACGGCACGCGGTCTGCGCTGGCCAGTTGCGCAGCACTCCAGTTGCCCACAGTGTTGAAACCCCAGGCCTGCAGGCGGTCGAGGGTGTGGCTGACCCAGCGCTTCTGGTCGAAACCTTCAGTGTCATAAGTGCGCTGCAGGTTGGCGCGGTAGAAATCGTACCAACGCCCCGCACCAAAGCTACGCCCTTCGCCGGCACCATTACCGGTGCGGTTGTCAGCGCTGCCGTAGTATTGGTCGAAGGGTTCACCGGCCTTGGGCAGCGCCGCGAACATCCATTCACGACCCGCCACGTAGGTCGGGTTGTTATCCGACGCCACGGTGTTGACGCCCAGGGAATAGAACGGATGCCCCTCCGGCGTCACCAAATACCAGCGACCGTCGCGCTTCTCGGTGTGGAAAAAGCCGCTGGCGTCGAACGCAGGGCCCTTGTTCCAACCGCCGTACTGGTCCAGGGAGGACTTATCCCGCTCGGCCAACCAAACCTTGAGTTGTTGCTGCTCCTTGGCAGCGGCGGCCTTGAGTTGCTCGTCGCTGCTGACTTTTTCCGGCCAGCGCGCGCGGGTGGACTGGCCATAGGCGTCCACCAGTTCGCTATAGGCCGCCTTGAGCACCGGCTCGCTGTCCTGCACGCCAAAGCGCTCCAGCAGAATGCTTTGGGCGACATTCGGCTTGATCATCGACAGGGTCACCGACACCACCTGGCTGCGGTCGATTTCCCCGGCACTGCTGGCCAGTAACACGCGCTGGCCGTCGACGCTGATCGGCATCGGCGGGCCGGCCTTCATGCCCTGGCTCAACGGCGAGTTGGCTTGCAGGGGGATCAACAGGGTCTGGGCCGGACCGGCTGGCAAGTCGATGCGGCTGACCAGGGTCTTGCCGTCATTGCTCTGCACCTTGACGTACAGGGTCAGCGCCCAGTCCATGGCGCTCTGGATACGCAGGCTCATGGCGCTGGATTGCGACCAGTCCCAGACGCCGGTCTGCGGGCTGAGCACCAGGCTCGGTTCGGCGGCCGGGTTGAAGGTGATGCGGCGCAGCACTTCGCCTTCAGGGGTTTGTTCGGCGTTGTATTGCGGCAGGCTGGCGTCCTGGGTCGCCACCTTGACCACATCGGCAGGCCGGACGAAGTTGAACAGCGTTTGTTGCCCGGCGGGCGCGGCCAACAGGGGCGCAGCGAACAGCAGGGCAAAAAGGGCGGGCAGCGTGCGAATCATACGAGCAAGGTTCTCCCAAACGGCCGATAAATGGCCTGATGACATAGAGCGAGGCAGTGAGATAGACCACGAAGTGGGCGAATTCGCCCACTGAGGCTTAAGAAATTTCGCGCCGGAACGGCGGCAAGGCATTCAAGATAGCCTTGCCATAACGCTGGGTGACCAGGCGGCGATCGAGCAAGGTGATGGTGCCCCGGTCTTCTTCGGTACGCAGCAAGCGCCCGCAGGCCTGCACCAGTTTCAGGGACGCATCCGGCACCGAGATTTCCATGAACGGGTTGCCACCGCGCGCTTCGATCCACTCGGCCAGGGCGGCCTCGACCGGATCATCCGGCACCGAGAACGGGATCTTGGCGATCACCACGTGTTCGCAATAGGCACCGGGCAAGTCCACGCCTTCGGCAAAGCTCGCCAGGCCGAACAGCACGCTGGAATCTCCGCCATCGACCCGCGCCTTGTGCTTGTTCAGGGTTTCCTGCTTGGACAGGTTGCCTTGGATAAACACCTGCTTGCGCCAGTCGCGGTCAAGGCCGTCGAACACGTCCTGCATCTGTTTGCGCGACGAGAACAGCACCAGTGTGCCGCGCGAACCTTCCACCAACTCCGGCAAGTCACGGATGATCGCCGCCGTGTGGGCCGGCGCATCCCGGGGGTCGGCCTTGAGGTCGGGGACGCGCAGCACGCCAGCATCGGCGTGATGGAACGGGCTCGGCACCACGGCGGTGACAGCCTTTTTCGGCAGGCCAGCACGCATGCGGAAGCGGTCGAAGGTGCCCAGAGCCGTCAGCGTGGCCGAGGTGACCAGGCAACCATAGGCCACGTTCCACAGGTTGCGCCGCAACATTTCCGCCGCGAGGATCGGGCTGGCGTTGACCTCGATGTCAAACAGCGCACCGCTTTCCGACAGGGTCAGCCAACGCGCCATGGGCGGGTTGTCTTCCGGGTCTTCGACGGTGAAAGCCGTCCACAACTCCCAGTTGCCCTGGGCACGGGACAACAGGCTGCCGAACAGTGGGTACCACTCCTCGGCCTGGTTACTGGCGATGCCGATGTTGACCTCGCCGTCCATGCCTTCCTTGAGCAGGTCGGTCAGGCGGGTGAAGAGGTCGGTCAGGCGCGAAAAGCCCTTCTTCAGCTCGACGCCCATTTCGCGCATGTGCTCGGGAATCAGTCCACCGACAAAGCGATGGCGCGGGCGCTCGCGGCCTTCGACGTCTTCGCCGGGCTTGAAGTCGGCGACCTGCTCGCAGGCGCTGAACATGAACTGCTGCTGGGTCTTGATCTCCCGCGCCAGCTCGGGTACCTGCTCGATCAGCTTGCCCAGGTCGCCGGGCAGCGGATGCTGGGCCAGCAGTTTGGTGAGGTTCTTGGCGGTGGTCTCCAACCAGTCGGCGGTGGAGCGCAAGCGCGTGTAGTGGGCGAAGTGGCCGATGGCCTTGTCGGGCAGGTGGTGGCCTTCGTCGAATACGTAAAGGGTGTCGCGCGGGTCCGGCAGCACGGCGCCGCCGCCCAGGGCTAGGTCGGCCAGGACCATGTCGTGGTTGGTGACGATCACGTCGACCTTGCCCATGCCTTCGCGCGCTTTATAGAAGGCGCACTGGCCGAAGTTGGGGCAATGACGGTTGGTGCATTGACTGTGGTCGGTGGTCAGGCGCGCCCAATCGGCGTCTTCCAGGGCGGTGGGCCAGCTGTCGCGGTCGCCGTCCCATTTATTGCCGGCCAGTTTCTCGATCATGCTGGTAAACAGCTTCTGGCTGACTTCATCGACTTCGATCTTGAAGCCTTCTTCTTCAAACAGCGACGCCGTGGCGGTTTGCGCGTGGCCTTCCTGCAGCAGCACGTCGAGCTTGGACAGGCACATATAGCGGCCGCGGCCCTTGGCCAAGGCGAAGGTGAAGTTCAGGCCGCTGTTGCGCATCAGGTCGGGCAGGTCTTTGTAGACGATCTGCTCCTGCAGGGCGACGGTGGCGGTAGCGATCACCAAGCGCTTGCCGGCAGCCTTGGCGGTGGGAATCGCCGCAATGCTGTAGGCCACGGTCTTGCCGGTGCCGGTGCCGGCCTCGACGGCCACGATCGCGGGGTCACCGCTGCGCCGGCCTTCGTCGTCGGTGTCGATATCCCCGAGGACCTTGGCCACTTCGGCGATCATCAGGCGTTGGCCGTAGCGCGGTTTCAAGCTCTTGGCTTCGAGAAAACGCGAATAGGCGCCCTGGATCGTGGTTTTGAGTTCAGTGCTGATCATGGATAGTCGGGCGCAAAAACGCTGGATAAATTTTCAGTGGTTCGGATCGGCAGCTATCATACCTCGCTAATTAATCCCGCGCAGAACGGAGTACCGCAATGACCGTGTTCAGCCTCGTTTACACCCTGCATGTATTGGCCGCCCTGATCTGGGTCGGCGGCATGTTTTTCGCCTGGATGATCCTGCGCCCCGCCGCTGTGGCGGCGCTTGAGGGTCCTGCCCGGCTCAAGCTGTGGGCAAATGTGTTTCAACGTTTTTTCGTGTGGGTCTGGGTGGCGGTACTGGTTTTGCCGATCAGCGGTGTCGGCCTGTTGCAACTGCGCTTCAGCGGGTTTGAAACCGCACCGCGTTACGTGCAGGTGATGATGGGTTTGTATGTGGTGATGACCGCGCTGTTTATCCGCATCCAGGCGTTGAAGTTCCCTGAATTGCGCACAGCGGTGGCGGCTGAGGATTGGCCGGCGGGTGCGGCTGCACTGGGGCAGATTCGCAAGTTGGTGGGCATTAACCTGATCGTGGGGTTGGTGGTGGTCGCGATTGCTTCGGCTCGGCCGTTGTTCTGAGACGCGCCTTAAACGGCCATCGGGAGCAAGCTCCCTGCCACATTTGAAATGCATTCCAAATGTGCGAGGGGGCTTGCTCCCGATGGCGTCAGATCGAACGACTCAAAGTCGCTGAATGGTCACAGTTCCCGCAGGACCAGCCGGCCCCGGTTGCCCTTCCAGCCCTGGCCGGCCTTTGTCACCACCATCGGCGCGGTACACCAGGCAACCCTTGGATTGCCCACCCCTTCCAGGCTTGCCCGCCGTCCCTGCCAAGCCGCCCGCGCCGCCATCGACCCAGATCTTGATCTTGTCGCTCGGGAAGTCCTGCGGC